>JADFDR010000136.1 GCA_018262735.1 Geobacter sp. | reverse complement strand
CGCGTGCTGCGAATACCGGCGTGTCGGCATTCATCGATCCACACGGACGGATCGTGCAGCATACGGCCCTTTTTGAGCGCGCACTACTCGTGTACGACTTGCCGCTACGTGACACCAAAGAAGGTTACACATTTTATGTGCGTTTCGGAGACTGGCTTGCGAACGCGTGTTGGATGAGTTTGTTGGGAATCGTTGCAGTCGCATTTTGGCGACAACGGACAGGAAGAAAAAATGACGGAGAAAACTTCTGAACTTTTGGATCCGAGTGAGCTTGTGGAGCGCCTGCAGCGGTTGAGCGCACGCTTCGACGAGTTCCGGGGGCGTCTTTGACGTTCCTGCCTTGCGCAGTCGATTGACCGATCTCGAAGGGGAAGCCGCGCGTCCGGATCTTTGGGAAAAACGCGACGAGGCCGAGCGCGTGCTGCGCGAAAAGAGCGTGATCGAGCGTGAAATGAGCACATTCGAATCGCTCGCCGGCGCGCTCGAAGAAGCGCAAATTCTGCTCGAACTCGCGCAAGAGGCCAAAGATCAAGGAACGTTTCGCGAAGTCGTTGCGAAAGTGGAAAGCGTGGAACAACACCTCGACGTTGCGGAGTTGCAGCGTCTGCTCGGCGGCGAGCACGATTTTTCGAATGCCATCGTTTCGATCAATGCCGGCGAAGGTGGTACGGATGCGACGGACTGGGCCGAAATGCTTTTGCGAATGTATTTGCGCTGGGTCGAAAAGCAGGGATTTCGCGCCGAGATTTTGGATTTTCAGCCGGGCGACGAAGCGGGCATTCGCAGTACGACGTTCTTGGTGACGGGCGATTATGCGTACGGTTATTTGCGCACCGAACAAGGCGTGCATCGTTTGGTTCGCATTTCGCCGTTTGGCTCCGGGGCGAAGCGGCAGACCTCGTTCGCCAGCGTTTCGGTTTTTCCCGAACTTGACGATTCGATCGAAGTCGAGATCAACGAGGCCGATTTGCGCATCGATACGTTTCGCGCGGGCGGCGCGGGCGGGCAGCATGTGAACAAGACGGATTCGGCGGTGCGCATGACTCATCTTCCGACGGGAATCGTCGTGCAGTGCCAAAACGAACGCTCTCAGCATAAGAATCGTTCTGCAGCGATGAAGGTCTTGCGCGCGCGACTCTTCGATCGCAAGCGACAGGCACGTGATGCAGAGCTCGATCTCTTGCGCGGTGAAAAACAAAAAATCGGCTTTGGCAGCCAAATTCGATCTTATACCTTGCATCCTGCGCAGCGCGTGAAGGACCATCGGACGAATTGCGAGATTGGCAATGCAACGAGTGTGCTCGACGGCAATCTCGATACTCTGATCCGTGCAACCCTCCTACACAATGCAGCGTCATCTGGAGTGAGCCGGTCCGAAGCGTGAGCAGTCGTGAACAAGTTTTTGGAAGTGCAAGATTGGAGTGTATGCCGTGAGTGAAGACGAACGACGAGTTCGCCGCGAGCGCCTCGATGCGCTGCGTGCGGCGGGAACCGACCCTTTCCCGGCCCACGTCGGCAGCCGTATGCCGATCGCGCAATTGCGCGCGGAAAACGATCCTCTCGACGAAGCGACTTTGGAAGCTGCAAACAAAACTGCGGCTGTCTGCGGACGAATCCTCGCGAAGCGCTCTTTTGGAAAGCTTTTGTTTTTGACGATTCTCGAAGACGGTGTGCGTTTGCAGATGAGTGTCAAAAAAACCGAGGTCGATGCGGCGACGTTCGATTTTGCCGAGGCGCTCGACATTGGCGATTTCCTGCGTGTCGAAGGCGTGGTGTGGCGCACGCGAAAAGGCGAGCTGACGATCGACGCGCGCAAGCTCGAGATTCTCGCCAAAGCATTGCGTCCTTTGCCGGAGAAGTGGCATGGCCTCACCGACACCGAAGTGCGTTTCCGACATCGCTACCTCGATCTGATTTCCAATCCCGAGAGTCGCGAGATTGCGATCGTGCGCAGTCGTGCCATTTCTGCCGTGCGTGCCTATCTCGATGCACAAGGTTTTCTCGAAGTCGAAACTCCGATCTTGCAGCCCCTCTATGGTGGCGCTTCTGCGCGTCCGTTTACGACGCATCACAATACCTACGATCAAAAATTGTATTTGCGTATCTCCGACGAGCTCTATCTCAAGCGTTTGATCGTCGGTGGACTTGATCGCGTTTATGAAGTAGGACACAACTTTCGCAACGAAGGCGTTTCGCGGAAGCACAATCCCGAATTTACGATGATGGAGTGTTATCAGGCCTACGCCGATTACCGCGACATGATGAATCTTGCCGAAGGGATGCTGCAATCCGTGGCGCAAAAAGTTCGAGGCACTCTCACGCTGACCTATCAAAGTGTCGAATTGGATTTTTCGGGTCCGTGGCCGCGCAAGACGATGCGCGACGCGGTGCTTGACGCGACCGGCATCGACTTCTTGGCGGCTCCCGATTTGGCGAGTTTGCAACAGGCGATGCGCAAAGCGGGTGTGCCGTGCAGTGGCGAAGCGCCGACCTGGGCGCAGCAGGTCGACGAATTGTTTGGCGAGCACGTCGAGCCGAAACTGTTGCAGCCGACGTTCATTACGGATTACCCGCTCGAACTTTCGCCGCTCGCGAAGCGTTCACCGACGGATCCGCGGATCGTAGAGCGGTTCGAACTTTTCATCGCGGGAATGGAAATCGGCAACGCCTTCAGTGAATTGAACGATCCGCTCGACCAGCGCGAACGATTCGAAATGCAATGCCATGCGCATGCGGCCGGCGACGAAGAAGCGCATCCGATGGACGAAGAATATTTGCGTGCGCTCGAACACGGGATGCCACCGACGGGCGGTCTTGGAGTTGGACTCGATCGCTTGGTCATGGTTTTGACCGGCGCACCGACGTTGCGTGAGGTGGTATTGTATCCGCACTTGCGGCCGGAGACAGGCGTCGAACAGGGTGAAGAGCCGCCGCAGTCCTAGGGAGCCGTGGCTCCATGGCGTTTTCGGAGTGCTTTTGCAAACCAGGCTGATGATTTCCGTCGGTGGAGGATGCAACCCGCATTTCGAAAGTGGAGTGGATCGGAGGCGCCCGAAGTGTCACCGAAAATTTGGATCCGCAAGGCGCGGAGAGGGAGATGAGTTTGGTCGAGGTATTTTGGAGCCTCGTGACGGCGACTGGCGCGACCTTTGCGCTCACGTTCATCATTGCGCTCGCGCTCGGCATTAACGCTTTGACGGTGCTTTTTCTCGGATCTTCGGCGGCCGTGCTCGAGCGGTTTTCGCGTGTCTCGCAATCTTTTTCAACACGAATTGGTGTTATCGTGATTTGGGCTGCCTGTGTCGCGGCGCTGGGTGCAAGCCTTTGGCACGAAGCCGATCCTACGCAGGCGCTCGGCAAGATCGTGCTCGGTTCGTACGTCGCGGCGTTGCCTGCCGTGGGTGGAATGACGGCACTGGTGTTTTTTCTTCTGCGCAAGCTTTCGCCTCGTCCAATGGGTTGGGCGGGTATTCTTTTGCCGTCGCTGGGCTACGCGCTGCTGATCGGTGGCGGCCAGCAATGGATGCTCGCCGCGTCGCCGCTTGCGATTTCGATGTTGCTCGCGATTGCGCTGTGGCTACGCCGTATTCGAAAAGGTCAGACACGCGGCGCGTTTGAACCTTTGGTATGGACACTTTGTGGTGTCTTTTCGGTTGGTGTGGGTCTTGCGCTGATCCTCGCGGAGCCGAGTCCGAACGTAAGTGGCATTGGCCTGCTTTTTCTTTTGTTTTTTTTCGCAGTGCTCGGTTTGGGTTTGATTCCGCTCGCCATTGCAGGCTTCCTCGATCTGCGAGGCAGCGCCGAGTGGTTTGTTGCGGTGCGCTACTTGTTTGCCAAGCGTCGCCAAACTTTTATCTCTCTGATTACCTTGATTTGTGTTGCAGGTGTTGCGGCAGGAGTTTGGCTGATCATCACCGTGCTTTCGGTGATGAACGGGTTCGAACGCACCTGGCGCGACGAGATCATCGGCAATCGCGCACACTTCACGGTGCATTCATGGACGGGTGAGATGTCGAATTACCGCGATTTGATGCAGACGATTCTGCATCAGCCCGAGGTGCTTGGTGCGTCACCGTTCCTGGATGCAGAAGGAATGGTGCGCGGCCAAGGCGGTGAGGTCGTTGCGGTGCGGGTGCGAGGTATTGATCCGGCACTCGTGAGCAACGTGACCAATTTGCGCGAGGACGTCGTCGCCGGCTCGCTCGATGACCTTGGGATTGGTCCCGATACCGAAGGTCTCGAGGTGCCGGGAATTTTGATCGGGAGCAAGCTCGCAGCGTCGCTGCGACTCAGCGTTGGCGATTCCTTGCGTTTGATTTCGCCGTTTGGAGGCCCGCCGACGCCCTTTGGTCCCGCTCCGCGACTGAAACCGTTTCGTGTCGCCGGAATTTTCGAAACGAGTTTCTTCCAATACGACGAGATGTTTACTTACGTGAATTTGGCCGCCGCGCAGGATTTTTTGAAAACCGAGGACACCGTGCAGGGCATCGAGGTGCGCGTGACGGATCTCTATCGTTCGCAAGCGGTAGCGCGTACGGTTCGAGAAGCTCTACAAGGAGAAGTGTATACTCGCGACTGGAAAGAATACTTCCCTGCGTTTTTTCAGGCTCTCAAGACCGAGCGAGTCATGATGTTCTTTTTGCTTACGATGATCATGGTCGTCGCTGCCTTCGTGATCGTGGCCACGCTGGTGATGATGATCATGGAAAAAACGAGTGACATTGCGATTCTCAAAGCGATGGGTGCCGAAGACGCTGCCATCGAACGTATCTTTGCGATCGAGGGCACGCTCATTGGGCTTGTCGGAACTGCCGTCGGAGTCGTGGCCGGAATTGCTGTGACGACGCAGCTTGGCTGGGTTCAAAAGCAGATCGAGACGGTTTTGCAAATCGACGTCTTACCTCAAGATGTGTACCAGCTTGC
>JADFDR010000135.1 GCA_018262735.1 Geobacter sp. | reverse complement strand
GCACGAGCGGATCTTCCCCCAAGAGTCGAAGCCCGTATGCAATATTTCCGGCGGTTCCGCCAAAAGACCTCTTGAGTGCGGGCACCAAGAAAGACACATTCAGAATATGAATTTTGTCGGGCAAAATATGATTCTTGAAACGATCTTCAAAAACCATGATGTGGTCGATTGCGATCGACCCAGTCACGAGAATCGACATGCGTACCTCCGAGGCCCGCGAGTCTTGCGACTCGTACAAATCGCGTCAATGGAACGCCAGTGCGCATGAGGATCGCAGAACTCTTTACCCAAAAGCGCCCTCTTTGCTCCTTCGAATTTTTCCCGCCGAAAACCGAGGAAGGTTTTGCAGCGCTTTACACAACGATCGCCGATCTCAAGCGTTTGAACCCGGATTACGTCTCCGTGACCTGGGGCGCCGGCGGCTCGACGCGACGCAAGACCATCGAACTCGTGAGCCAAATTCAAAATGAAATCGACATCACGGCGATGGCGCACTTCACTTGCGTCGGTGCCACGCGCGAAGATCTCACGCAATCGCTCGATCGAATGCACGACGCCGGCATCGCGAACGTGCTCGCGCTCTCGGGCGATTTGCCGGAAGGCTATGTGCAGCCGCCCGACGGATTTCGTTATGCGAGTGAACTGATCGCATTCATTCGCACGAAGTGGAATTTTTGTTTGGCGGGTGGTTGTTATCCGGAAACACATCCTGCGGCTGCAAGCCCCGAAACCGATTTGAAGAATCTGGTGCACAAGGTGAATCAGGGTCTCGACTTTTTGATCACGCAGCTTTTCTTCGACAACGAAGTGTATTTCGCGTTCGTCGAGCGTGCGCGCACCGCCGGCATCACGATCCCGATCGTGCCCGGCATCATGCCGATCGTGAGCGAAAAAGGGGTCCGTCGCATGACACAACTTTGTGGCGCGTCGATTCCAAACGAACTCAATGCGCGCCTCCTTGCCTGCGAGCAAGATCCGGCGTGCATCCAAGAGCTCGGAATCACCTGGGCCACACAGCAGTGCCAAGACCTTTTGAAACGCGGCGCACCGGGGCTCCACTTTTACACGCTCAATCAATCTCCGGCGACGCGGCGCATTCACGAGAGGCTTTTCGGATCATGACCGACACCCAAAAGCGTCCCTTGCAAATCGCAGTCTTACTCTCGGGCTCGGGCACGAGCCTCGAAAACCTGTTCGACCGAATTGCCGACGGAAGATTGCCCGCAGCGAAGATCGCGGTCGTGATCTCTTCGAAGCGCGATGCGGGCGGGCTTGAGCGGGCGCGACGCCACGGCGTGCCGGAGGTAACGATCGCGCGCAAAGATTTTCCGACCGGGAAGGCGTTCAACGATGCCTTGCACGCGGAACTTGCGAAGCACGAGATCGACCTCGTGGCGCTGCTCGGGTTTTTGGCGCTCTTCGAACCGCGTGCGCGTTTCGCGGGGCGCACGCTCAACGTGCACCCTGCGCTGATTCCGGCATTTTGCGGCAAAGGGTATTACGGACACCATGTACATGAAGCGGTGTTAAAGCAAGGCGCGAAACTCAGCGGCGCAACAGTGCACTTCGTCGACGACGAATACGATCACGGCCCGATCGTTTTGCAAAAAGCCGTGAGCGTCGAAGACGACGACACCCCCGAGACGCTCGCCGCGCGCGTGCAAGCCGTCGAGCGCGAACTGGTGCCGCAAGCGATTCGGCTCTTTCAAGAAGGCCGCCTGCAAATCACCGACGGACGCGTGCAGATCCTCAAAAATTCCAAAGCCACGAAATAGATTGCGTGTCCGATTGTGTGTTGCGCAAAACTCAGCGCAGTGCGGCAACGATCTGTTCGACATTCCAACGCAAAAGTGTGTCGTAGTCCTTGGCGTTTGCACTCGCCCCGTGGAGATCGAGACGCACGATCGGAATTGCGGTTTCTTGTGAGATGATCCGCGCGCTGGTTTCAAGAAAACGTGCATCCGAAAATACAGCGCGGAGCTTTTGCGCTTTGACGGCATCGATCGTCTGTTTGAGCGTGCGCGGCCCCGGCTCTTGATTTGCACCTTCTTGCAAAACCACAGCCTGGCGAAGCCCGAAGTGCCGCGCAAAATACGCCCAACCTCCGTGCGTCGCCACAAAACCCGTTCCCTGCAAGGGTTTCAACTTCGCGAGCAATTCCTGATCGAGTACGAGCATCCGTGCGCGAAATTTTTCCGTGCGTGCGCGATAAGCGACAGCTTGCGCCGGATCGACCTCCTCCAGTGCAGCGGCGAGCGTCTCCGCGATATGCACCGCGCAAACCGGATCCATCCAAAAATGCGGATCCAACTCTTCTTGGTGTCGGTCGCTCGACTCATGTTCATCGCCATGCTGCGCGTAGCGAACCGCACCATGCGGCGCATGGCCCGCCTCGAGCGGTAAGAGATCCAAGCCGCGCGACGCAAGGACAGTGTGCAGCTTGCGCTCGCCCGATGCCGCCGGCAAACGCAGCGCCCAGTCATCGAAGCCAAGACCGATCACGAGCAAAACATCGGCACCTTGAACGCGCTTTGCGTCGGAGGGCTTGGGCTCAAAAGAATGAGGATTGCCGCCCGGCGGAAGAATCGTCGGCACTTCGGCTCCGCCAACGATTTCCTGCGCAATGAACGCAAGCGGCGAAATCGAGGCCACCACACGCGGCGCTTTCGTTGCTGTATCTGCGTGCACCACGGCAGCGCCAGCGACGGAGAACGCCAGTCCGAGCAACGACATCTTCCATTTTCTGCGCAAGCCGATTCGCATTTTCCCTCTTGAGTTCGCGCGCTCGAGGCGCACGCCAAAATCTCTCGCATTCCGACGCCGATCCGGCGGCGCCACTTTACTTCGCAAAACGCGCCGAGCCTTCAAACCGCGCATCGTCCACGCCACTTCGGCGCAGCATGGCACTTCGGAGCAACATGGAGAAGCGTTTAATCCCAAAAACAGAATGACGCATTGAAGTGTCACTCCTTTGCGATCAATTCGATCTTGTAACCGTTGGGATCTTCGACGAAAGCAATCACCGTCGTGCCGTGCTTCATCGGCCCGGGCTCGCGCACGATCTTGACACCGACGGCGCGCATCCGCTTGCAAGTCGCGTAGATATCTTGCACTCCGATCGCCAAGTGCCCAAACGCATCGCCAAGCACGTAATCCGACTTGCCCCAGTTGTAGGTCAGCTCGATCACGGCAGTTTCGGATTCTTCGCCATAGCCGACGAAGGCGAGCGTGAACTCGCCGCCGGGATAATCTTGTTTGCGCAAAAGTTTCATTCCAAGAATCTCGGTATAAAAGTGCAGCGATTCTTGGAGATCGTTCACGCGAATCATGGTGTGCAAAAGACGCATCGTGGCCCCGAGTCTATCAAGCCGCGCAAACCGCGAAAACCCGCGTTACCCAAAAGACTTCCAAGCGAGCAGCGTGCGCAAGCTTCAATCCTCTGGATCCTCATCCTCACCGCGTTTGATTTGCGTCGAAAGGCCAGCGCGCTTAGCGGCTTCGCTGGCGCCGCGCGCGATGGAGCTTCGACCAAAGCGATCCTGGATCGCATCGAGCGTGCGATTGAGTTTCTTGCGACGCTGGCTCGTGGGATCGTCGGAGAAGAGCCCGAGCTGCTCGCGCTCTTCGAGTTCAAGACCCGAAACCGAAACCCCCACGAGTCGCACGGGCTCGCGAAGCGAAAGCACATCAAGCAGCGAACACAAGTTTGCGTAGAGCACAGCGCCGTCGCTCGTGGCCTCGGCGAGTTTTCGTTGACGGGTCAGTTGCGGAAAGCCACGCTGCCCGGGGCCGGTGCGTTTGGCGAGCTTTACCTTGAGCGTCACCGTACGCGCCGCGACACCATCCCGACGAAGCCGACGCGCGACCGCTTCACTGTGCGCACGCAACGCCGAACGCAATGCTTCTCCGTCGGAAATATCCTTTTCGAACGTATTCTCTTCGCCATACGAAACCGGTTCGCGATAGGCTTCGACCTCGCGCAAATCTTCACCGCGCGCGAGACGCTGCAACTCGATTCCCCAATCGCCAAGAAAATATTTCAAATGCGTCACTTCCGCGCGCGCGAGGTCACCGACGGTACGAAACCCAAACGCATGCAGCTTGCGCTCGGCCACCGGCCCCACGCCCCAGATGCGACAAACCGGCAGCGGATCCAAAAACGCACGCACTTCACTCGCCTTTACTTCGAGGAGACCATTGGGTTTCGCTTCGTCGCTTGCGATCTTCGCCACCATCTTCACCGGCGCGATGCCCACCGAAACGGCGAGCTGCGTTTCGCGAAACACTTCTTTGCGTAATCGCTCCCCCACCTCGCGTGGCGCACCGAGCAAACGCTCGTTGCCCGTCAAATCCAAGAACGCTTCATCGATCGAAAGCGCCTCCACCGTCGGCGAATAGTGCGAAAAAATTTCAAAGATCCGGCGCGACTCCTGCTGATAGCGCCGCATATCGCCTTGCAAGAACACGCCTTCCGGGCAACGCTTGCGCGCCTCTGCCGTCGGCATCGCCGAATGCACACCAAAGCGCCGCGCCTCGTAACTCGCCGCCGCCACCACGCCGCGCGCCGAGCGCCCACCAACGATCACGGGGCGCCCCCGCAACTCCGGCCGATCGCGCTGCTCAACGGACGCAAAGAAGGCGTCCATGTCGGCATGCAGGATGACCTTAAAATGTGTCACTTCGCTTCCCACGTTCTTCCCGATACACACACCCTCTTGCCGTGCGACACCACAAACCGCGCAAGCACAAAGTGCGTTGAATGAAACGCAGCTCACGCATTTCAATCAACGCACTTTGGTGTTTCCAAAACGCGCTTATCGGCAGTGCCAATGCGCGCCGTGCGCCCAACAATGCCGGCCCCGAAAATACTTTTTGTGATGCACGACCTCGACTGTTTTGTCTTTGTGCTGATGCTCGAGATCCTT
>JADFDR010000134.1 GCA_018262735.1 Geobacter sp. | reverse complement strand
CAACATATGCAGTCGCCCCCAACGCCACTGATCTCGATTGGCATCGAGCGCAACGGAAAGCCAAATCCAGGTGTCTTCGAGACTTTTTTCAACGGACTGTTCAACCCACGCACGCGTCGCCCACGGAAAAATTTGCGGTGCATCGAGTCGCGCATCCTGCAACAAAATCTGCATTGCACGCTCGGGATCGCTGCGCGAAATCCCGAGATAGCGTTCGGTCAGCACTTCACCGAGCTCATGTTGAAAAAAGGCACGGAAAAGGCGATCTGCAAAAACATGATACACGGCAGCGCCTTGGCTACTCGATTTTGTGTCGCCTGACCACTCTCGCAACAATTGCAATACTTTTTGCGCCCCGGGGCTACGCGAGTGATCCGGCGCGAGATAGGCAAGAGCCTCCTGCGCAAGCGCGCGAGCACGCGGACGTTCGACGTCGGATTGCATCTGCACCAAAGCGCGCGCCGTCAGCAACTCGCCACGCAATGCCGACCGATCGATCATCTCGGCAATACGCGCAGCGCGCTCCCCAGGACGCCAAAGCCATTCGATCGGTGTCAGCGACGGCAAGACATTGTCGGCAACGACGATCTGCGCCGTATTCGCGTCAAGCGACAAGGCAGGCAACATGGAAAACGGCACACGCGACACCCAACGCACGTCACGGAAACGCGACTCCACCGGCACAAGCCCCGTACACACACTGCGGTTAGGAATCCAGCCTGCCACCTGCATTCCGCCAGCTCCGACGGTGTCAGAAAAAACGAAAGCCAACACAGGTTCGTGATGATCGGCGAGCGCCTTGCGAAACTGATCGGCATTTTGCGCATGCATCGCATGCCACAGCGCTTCGAGTCCACTGCTCGCACGCGCTCCCGTCCACGCAAGCGAGATCGGCGGACTTCCTTCTGGAAGAAGTTCCTCCAGCAAAGGACCGTGCTTCGTCTCGCGCACGACGATCCGTTTTGGCTCAGCGCCACGCAAGAAAATGATCTCTTCGCGTTGCTCGGTCATCGCCCAGCGTGTGCCGTCGTGATAGCGATTCACCGAGTCGGGGCGCAGGCGTTCCAGAAAAAGATCGGTGACGACTGCGGGCGCATGCACGCTTGCCCACGCGACCTTTGCATTCTGTCCCGTCCACATTACGGGAACACCAGGAAGCGTAGCTCCTGCAACGCTCCAATCGGGCATCCGCAAGCTCGCCTGATAGAAAAGCCCTGGTGCTGTCGCTTCTGCATGCGAATCGGCTGCAAGCAACGGTTTTCCGCTCGCGCTGAGCGATCCACCGACGAGCCACGCACTGCTGCCCACTTGCCCGCCACGCAGTCCCATGGCATGACGCAGAGCATCACCAAAATGCGAGGCGAGCAAAACGTCGCGCGGGCGGCGCTGTTCGACTTGACCGGGCTCGTGACGAAGATCGCACGCCGCATCCGCCGGAAAAAACGGCATCGCCTGAGGACCACCCAAATGCTGGATCACGTCGGTTAACACGAGACTGCTTTCGAGGGACGTGCCTAAACTCCACGCGTAGAGTTTCAGCACTGCAAGCGTATCCGCAGGCGTCCAAGGCTCTTGCGGCGGCACGCCGATCTCTTCGAGAATTCGCGACGGTGCCTCGACGCCCGTCTCGATGCGATGCATCCGCGTATTGATTCCCGCCGAGTACGCTTCGAGCACACGACGCATCGGAAGAGAAAGCTTCTCCGCATCGCGATCGGCGTAGTGTCCAATCCCAATCACACGCGCCTCGCGATCCGCCTCAAACGCCTCGGCGCCGATCCACTCACCGGCGCGCCCTCGCGCGGAAGCACGCAACCAAAGAAGCTGCGCCAAGCGATCTTGCGCATGCGCAAAACCAAGAGCCCAAAACAAATCCTTCTCATTTTCTGCGGCGAGATCCGGAATGCCTCGACGGTCGCGGTGAATGACAACGGGGCGTGAGGGCCCTGCTGTAGCAAAGCGGTTTTCAAAGGTTGGTTTCAGATTGGCTTGCTCGAGCGTACTCGGAAGCAAAATTTCACCCGCCACTTGCGGGAAGGAACGCTGCGCGACGCGACGTTCATGAAAACGTAAAAAGACAAACAGAATCGTGAGCAGGCCGACCAGCAGAAATGCAACGCCCCACCGTCGCTGTTTGCGCCAACGTTGCTCCGCAGAAAGATCGCTCGCACGTCGACGCGGCGTCTTGGCCCGCACGATCTTCCGCTGTCGTTCGTCTTCCAACATGGCCCTCTTTCCGCTATGCGATCATCACGACACAATCGCGCAAAGCTGCTTCCTGCAAACCACAGCAACGCCTGCGCACTTTTGCGTCCGCGTACCGCGTAGCTTAAACCATCTTCCATCCGCCGTGGATATGCTTGTTTCGGTTCGCGGGCGCGATATGCTTGGCGGCCATGTCGGTGCGAATTGCAATCAACGGATTTGGGCGAGTTGGGCGATGCGTCGTACGCGCAGCGCAAGGCACCGACGTTGAAATCGTCGCAATCAACGACATCACCGCACCGCAAACCCTGGCGCACCTGCTGCAATACGATTCGATCTACGGCAAATGTGCAGCTCCGGTGCGCAGCAGCGACAAGTCGATCTTCGTCGGTGAGCACGAAATCCCCGTCTACGCAGAGCCCGATCCAAGCACGCTGCCCTGGCGACAACTCGGTGCAGACATCGTGCTCGAATGCAGCGGCAAATTTACAAATCGCGAAGGCGCAGAAAAGCATCTCGCCGCAGGAGCCAAACGAGTTTTGATCAGTGCGCCGGGCAAGGATGCCGATGTCACGATCGCAATGGGCGTCAACGAAGACCACTTCGATCCCAACCGACACCGAATCGTGTCGAACGCCTCTTGCACTACAAACTGCCTCGCTCCCGTCGCCAAAGTATTGCACCAAAGTTTTGGAATTCGTCGTGGCTGGATGACAACGACCCATGCCTACACGGGCGATCAGGTGCTCCTCGATCGACCCCACAAAGATCTGCGACGGGCGCGGGCCGCAGCGTTGTCGATGATCCCCACGACGACGGGGGCCGCGAAAGCCGTGGGACTCGTGCTGCCGGAACTCGCTGGAAAACTGGATGGCATTGCGGTGCGCGTACCGACGGCCGCTGTCTCGCTCGTGGACCTCAGCGTCGAGCTCGTTGCAAAGACAGACGCCGCGACGATCAATGCTGCCTTGCAAGACGCTTCGCGCGGATCGCTGCGCGGCATCCTCGACGTTTGTGACGAGCCGCTGGTTTCGCAAGATTTCATCGCGAATCCCCATTCCGCGATCGTCGATGCAGGATCCACCAAAGTGCTCGATGGAAATTTCGCCAAGATTTTCGCTTGGTACGACAATGAGGTTGGTTACTCTCATCGCCTTATTGACTTGGCCCGCTGGGTGACTTCAAACAACAGGTAGCAACTGTGTCCATTTCGAAACTCGACGCTCTACTCAACCAAGGCGGCGGCGTAAGCGGACTGCGCGTTTTCGTACGTGCCGATCTCAATGTCCCTCTCTCCGACGGAAAAATCTCGGACGACTCACGGATTCGCGCTTCCTTGCCGACGATTCAAAAACTTTGCGCTGCGGGTGCGCGCGTCATCGTGGCCTCGCATCTCGGCCGCCCCAAAGGTCAGCGAAAAACGGAACTTTCCCTCGCGCCCGTCGCCGCAGAGCTCGCAAAACAACTTGGTGTAGAGGTGCACTTTGCGCCGGATTGCGTCGGCCCCGAAGCCGAACGCGCCGTGGCCGCACTTCCGTCCGGCCAAGTATTGTTGCTCGAAAATCTGCGCTTTCACGCCGAAGAAACCGCCAACGATCCCCTGTTTTCCAAAGCACTCGCCGATTTGGCAGACGTTTACGTCAACGACGCCTTTGGCGCCGCTCACCGCGCACACGCTTCCACCGTCGGAATCACCGCATTCGTAAAACGCAAAGCCGCAGGACTCCTCCTCGTCAAGGAAATAGAACACTTGAACCAGGTACTCCACCCACGGCATCCGTTCGTTTGTTTCCTTGGCGGTGTCAAAGTTTCCGACAAGCTCGCGGCGCTCGACGCCCTCGTACTCCGCGCCGACGTACTCGCAATCGGCGGCGCCATGGCCTACACTTTTTTGATGTCTCAAGGAATCTCCGTCGGAAAATCACTCGTCGAACCCGATTTGGTGTCGGAAGCAAGACGCCTGATCGACGCCGCCAAAGCCGCCGGCCATCGTCTTCTGCTGCCGGTGGATCACTGCACGGCACCATCACTCGCAGCCGACGCGACCGTACAAATCGGCTCGGAAATCGCCGACGGCTGGATGGGTGTCGACATCGGGCCCAAGACAGCTGCGCTCTACGCAGCAGAAGCCCAAAAGGCTGCAACGATTTTTTGGAACGGGCCCATGGGTGTCTTCGAAGTGAAGAATTTTGCGCACGGTACGCTCGCAGTTGCTGAAGCCATCGCAAACTCCTCGGGCACTTCCATCGTCGGTGGAGGCGATTCGCTTGCCGCCGTACACCAAATGGGGTTTGCCGATCGCATCAGCCACCTTTCGACGGGCGGCGGCGCGTCACTCGAATACATCCAAGGCAAAAAACTTCCCGGCATCGTCGCGTTGGAGAAATCCGAGTGAGGCGTCTGATTTTTGCCGCCAATTGGAAAATGCACAAAACGGTGGCCGAAGCGGAAAACTTCGCAAAAGCCTTTTTGCCACTCGTCGCAACCTGTGACACAAACACCATCGAAGTCGCGCTCGCATCGCCGTTTACGGCGCTGCATGCACTCGGGCAAGTGCTTGCAAAATCTCCCGTCAAACTTGCCGCACAAAATTTGCATTCGGAAACGCACGGCGCTTTCACCGGCGAAGTGTCGGCCTCGATGCTTCGCGAACTTGGCTGCCGTTACGTCATCGTGGGGCATAGCGAACGCCGCCAGCTCTTCGGCGAAACGAATGCATTCATCGCCCGCAAAGTCGCAACCGCCTTCGCAAGCGATTTGATTCCGATTCTTTGCGTCGGAGAAACTGCG
>JADFDR010000133.1:4791-5055 GCA_018262735.1 Geobacter sp. | reverse complement strand
AAGGGCGACTGGACTGTCAACGAAGCGCGTGATTACGCGAAGCATTGTCTGCTCCGTTAAAGTTCGCACGCGTCGCTTTTGAAGCTTTCTAAACTTTTCAGTGTATAACGCTCTCGAGCTATAGGATATTTCTTTAACTCGATCGGTTCCTTGACGTCTACCTCGCGTCCCTGCACGTTCCCCAAGTCGAAGAAGTCCCGGACTCAGCGCTCTTGCCGGCGTGCTCGATGCAAATCGACACAAGGTGGTTGCGACGACGTTTTG
>JADFDR010000133.1:0-4781 GCA_018262735.1 Geobacter sp. | reverse complement strand
TTTGCGATGTCGCACTCCTTGTTTCGGGGAGCAATCTGCCATGCGTCAACTGGGTATCGATTTGACGGATCGTGTGCTTTTGAGAAACCCTTATCCGAGCTACGCAATTTTGAGACAGGAAGCGCCTGTTTATCATGTCGTCGAAGACGATTTGTATGTGGTGACACGCTACGAAGACGTAAAGCGAGTTTTGAAAGATCACGAATTTTTTTCATCACGCGGCATGGCGCGTTTGCACGATGCTGGGCTGGGGCGTTCGAAGGATTCGCGGGATGCCGCATTGGAAGCGTTTTCCGAGGGACTCAAACATATTCGCAACGTCGTGACGTCGGATCCGCCGGACCACACCGCGCAGCGCAAGTTTCTCGCGAATCGTTTTACGCCGCGTCAGATCGAGACTTGGTCGGTGGGAGTGCGCGAACTCGTGGAAGGATTGATGCAGCAGCTCGTCGAGAAAAATCTGCACGAAGGCAGAGTCGATTTTGCACGCGATTTTGCGTACCCGTTACCGTTGTTGGTGATCGCCGACATGCTTGGCGTGCCGCGCGAATTGCGTATGCAGCTTCGAGGGTGGTCGGATCGCGCTTCGCGTTTTTTCAGCGGGGCTCCGCTTACGCTCGATGTGCAGCATGCTTCGATTGCGTTGACGAGTTTCTTTGCGCAACAAGTCGCACAGCGACGGAAATCGTTCGAGGAGGGCACCGCGTCCGACGCAGAGACGACCGACTTGATCACGTTGCTCTTAAAGCAAAATCCCACCGATGATCCGGGCAGCGTGCTCAATGACGGTGAGATCGTACAAACTTGTGTGTTGCTCTTGATTGCTGGTCACGAAACCACAGCCAACTTGCTCGGCAATATGCTACACGCCTTGATTCAGTTCCCGGACGTTTGCCGTTGGCTCGAGCGCGAGCCCGCGCGCATTCCGGATGCCGTCGAGGAGGTTTTGCGTTGGGATAGCCCCGTGCAGGGGATGTATCGCCTGACGCGGACGGATGTCGAGATCGCCGGCACGAGGATTCCCGCCGGCAAGATGGTGCTTGCGATGATCGGTTCTGCCAATCGCGACGAAACCGTTTTCGAAAATCCTCATCTTTTGGATTTGGATCGAAAAAACAAAAGCAAACACATCGCCTTCGGTGCCGGGAGTCACACCTGCCTCGGTGCGCCGTTGAGCCGGATGGAAGCGCGAATCGGGATGGAAGTATTCTTGTCGCATGCGACTTCGCTGCGCCTTGCCGGTGAGCCCGAGCGAGTCGAGGGCAATATCTTCAAAGGCTGGCAGAAGCTACCTCTGCATTTTGATGTCAAGCGTTGAGCAGGATTCGTTTCGAGGGGGCGCTCGAAACGAGCGCATCCTGCAGCGAGCTTTTCGCGAAGAGGATCGGGATGCCGTGCGTGAATCTGCGTCCGACACATAAAAGTGTTCAATCGCATGCGTTGTGCGGCGAGGAAGATCCGGAGCTAGCGCGCTTTCGAGATGGGGGTTGTGTGGCAGGCGGCTTCGAGTTGTTTTGCAGCCCATTCCAGAGCTTCGTTGAGATCGTCGGTGATGATGTAGGGATAAGGAATGGGTGTAATCAGAAAGAAGCTTGAAAGCAAAAAACGAAATACGGGGCTTGCGATGACGATGGCACTGCCGCAGCAGTATTTTTTGGCGAACGGCCAATTTTCGATCATGGCTTTTCCGACCCGTTGGACTTGTGCCGTCTCCGCTTTGACTCGCTTGATGTAACCGATCGATGCGTAGACTTCGGCGCGCGCGTGAATGGCCGCGACGGAATCGATGAAAAACTGAACATCGGCTTCTTGGGGTTGGCCGTCGAAGGTGAAGAGTGCAATGGGCCAACGTGTCGTATCGAGTGTGATTGTGCTCAACTTGTTTCCTTCGCATCCGCGTGAGAAGTGCAAACTCGCATTTCTATCGGAGCCAAAGTTTCGAAACCTGAGCGTGAAGATGGCCAGCGTGTGTCCTCTGGGAGAAACGCTTCCGGATCGGGCTTTTCACGGGGGTTGGGCTGTTTGTCGTGGAATTCGATCGATGCCAGAAGTTTCGTCTTACGTTCGATGGCAAAGCTTTGGAAGCCTCGGGCTCATCCGCCCCATGCATGCGAATGGACTTTTCTCCGACGGATCTTTCAAGATGTGTCGATTGCGAAGCAAAGGCTATTCGTTGCAGACCACTTCGAGCTGATCGAGTTTTTCCTTGCTCAGCCATCGCTCCCAGCTTCCGTCCTCGAGCAGTGTCATCTTGGCAACGTAGGCGCGATCAAGGCGCTGTGCGAGGCCGGAGAAGCAAGCCAGGTGATTGTAGATCCTGCTGTCGACCTGTCCGGTGTCGAGACCGATTTGACTTAAATGATCTGCACGCACGGTTCCGAGTGCGCGCCATTGCGGAGATCGTGTTTTCTTGGCGCGAGCGGGAACGAATTGCGCGTGGGAGGTGAAGTGTGCGCTATCGACGGAGACAAGGCCGTCGTTCTTGCCACCACCCTGTTCATGGGGAATGGCAAAAAATTCTTCGTAGGTATCGCGGAACAACAGATTGGTGTTTTCGACGCTTTGCGGATCTCCTGCAATCGTCCAACACGGCACGCCCTGCGTATCCCAAATGTGCGGATTGAAATATTGTTGCATGTAGTTCCGTGAAAGAGATTCGAGGACATCCGGAATGTTTTCGACCGTGAATTCGAAGATCCAAGGTAAGCGGCTCGCCATCCACGACAGCTGTCGCAACATGCTCTCGTTGCGAAACAAGGATTTGCTCTTGGCATCGATGAGAGCGATCCCCTCGTGTGGTGCCGAAATGGTTGTCAGGGATACGATTTGCGCGGCGCGATCGAGTCCGCGCAGCGCACCGACGGGCGTATCGACGTGCACCGAACTTGGAGTGAGCAGGAGGCGCGCATCGATGCCCGCCTGGCTGTGCGCGATCAGGTTGACTTGGGGTGACTGTGTTTTCTCGCAGACTTCCTCGATGGCCTTGGCCCAAGCCTCTGCGCGTTGCTGCGGAGGCGCGAAAGGTTGAATGCGTGGTGCAAAAACACGATAGCCTTCTTCCGACAAAAATTTGTGTACGCCGTTAAAGTAATCGAAAAGTCGAATGGGCCCGACTTTGAATTCGCGAAATCCCGCAAAGCCGTGCATCAAGACGAAGGGCGGGCACTTGCCCTTGCCGCGAGGTGGCGAAAGATTGATTTCGCGGCGCACCAGCGAATAGGCGACGTGGGCGCTTTCGACGAGGAGCGTGAAAGGATTGAGGTGTTTGCTCATGATGAACTCTCGCTTTTGTGTACGGAAACCGTTGGCTCTGCATCGTGTGCCGGAATCGATTCTACTGTATAGCGTGCAAAGCGTAGAGTCGGCGACCAGAAATCCATGGGAAGTCCGGCTTTGCGTTTGAGGTGATTCAAAAACTCACGCGGCGTATGCAAGCTCTCCCAGACCGAGGGAAGGAACGTGCCACAGTGGTGACCCTCGTCGAGGATGAGCCCATCCACACCCGGTCGCAAAGTTTGCAAAAGTTCTGCTTCCGACATGGGCGGCAAGGGCTCTGCAGGATTCAGAATCGAGATGGAAATCTCGACTTTCGAAAATTCTTCGTCGGTGAGGGGTGCAAAACGCGGATCGCGAAAGGCGGCTTGGAAAGCGTGATATGCCACGTCTTCGACAAGAGGCATTCGTGCTTCGAGTCCGCCGATGCATCCCCGCAGATTTTCATTCAAGGTCAAGGTGACGAAGCTTGCGCGCTTGCACTGCAATTCCGACGGGAAATCGCGAGCGTCGATCGCAAGGGGTGCATCCGATGCAAGTCCTTGCGCGATCGATTCGTGCGCAATCTCACGCAAACGCCGACGTGAATCTTCGGAAAGCAGCGGCGATGTTTGTGGGGTGTGCATCGTTTCACATTTCTGTGTCAGTGGGTTCCGAGATCGCGTAGGCGCCGTAGCCCACCACTTGGTCGCGCATTCCGGAGGTGTCGCCGGAATTGCGCAAATCGAGGGTTTGGACGGAAAGACCGCGAACGCGCGCAGCGCGCAGCATTCCGCGCAGTGCGACGCGGCCACATGCACTCGATTCCGAGAGTGCATCTTCGTGCAGGGATTCGATCGCCGCAGTGGTGCGCTGATCCAGGATGCGCGCGGTTTCGTAATCGTGATAGTGGCTTAAGTCGGTGCTGATCAAGGTCAAGGTTTCGGTGCCTCCCCACACGAGGTCAAGGACTTCTGCGATTTCCTCGGCAGACGCATCACCGACGGAAAAGGGCAGAAGACGAAATGGTGACAACATCACCTGTAGAAAAGGGAGTTGTACTTCGAGACTATGTTCGTAGCGGTGCGCTTCGGGGAGTTCGTGGACTTGAGGGAGCGCGAGCAGTTGCGCATCCCATTCATGGTCGATCTCGATGGCGCCGAGCGGCGTGTCGTAGTAATCCGCGCCGCAAAGCGCGAGCCCGCGAAATCCGATGCGATGCGACGGGCCGAAGAGTACGACCCTGCGAATCGTATCGCGTGCATTCGCGAGCAGTGCATATGCGCTTGCAGCGACGGGTCCCGAATAGGAATAGCCCGCGTGCGGCACGATCAAAGCCTTGGGCGCGTGTGCGATCCGGGTTTGCACGCGCGGGACCTGTGCCAAATAGCCATGCACCGCTTTTGCAAGGCGATCGGGTTCCGCCGGATAGAACTGCCCTGCGACGGCAGGCGCTCGGTGCGTTGAGGCGTGTGCGCTCATTGGATTTCCTCTGCGTGCAGTGTAACACCAGGAGTGCTTTGCAGCGT
>JADFDR010000132.1 GCA_018262735.1 Geobacter sp. | reverse complement strand
GAGCATCGGCTTTGCGAGCACTTTGTCACGAATCTTGAGCAACTCTGCTTGCGTTTCGGGAAAGCGTTCGAGCAAAGGATACACATCGATTCCGTCGGGAATCGATTCGGAAAATTCCACGTTCGTCAGGCTCGTCACCTCTTTCACGAACGGAACTTCGTTTTCGAGCGCCTCGGTGAGTGACACAATTTTGCGCATCGCTTCGAGATCGAACGGCCCGTACTCGGTATCGGGTGCTTCGTAAAGGATGTACGCGATCTCGTCCGATCCAAAATCTTTGCGGTATTGCAGGAACGAGGTGAAGGACGGATCGGATTCGTCGAAGAAAGCCTGAAAGGTGAGATCGATATGGGCGCGCGTCGTAAAAAAAATGCTAATCCCGAAAATCGAAAAACAGATCAGCAAAACGAGCCAGCGATGATCGAACGACCATCCCCCGACGTTCTCGAAAAATTGATTCAACGCCTCGAAATAATTCGCACTACGCCACGTGGATCGTTTGTCCGACAACTTCCGCAAGCTCCTTATCACCCATTTGTGTCTAGCGACCCTTCGCTCGTCACTTCGAAAAAAGCTCCAAGCAAATCCGACGCACGCGAAGAACCACCCACATGCACGGCATACGTCGCCGCCTCGATCACCCAGGATTTTCTCGCTTCATCATAATAGGCGAGATCCGCGATACGCAGCGCAAACGATACGGTCTTCTTTTCGGCGGGCGCAAAAGCGATGCGCGCAAAATCTTTCAACTCTTTTGCAAATCGCTCCACCGTCGAATTCGGGTATCCAGTGTAAAGCTGCACAATCTCTTCGCCTGCCACCGAACCGCAGTTCTCGACGTCCACACAAACGCAGAGCGTGTCGTCCTTGCCGAGCGACGTGCGATCCAGACGAAGATTCGAATAAGCAAATTGCGTGTAGGAAAGTCCAAAGCCAAACGCAAAATCCGGTTCGATTTTTTCGTGATCGAAATAGCGATAGCCATGGTAGTAACCGTATTGTGTCACCTTCGCACGAGGATCGAAATCAACGAGTTTCTGCTCGGCGTGCGGCATCGTAAACGGCAGCTTGCCACTCGGACTCGCTTCGCCGAGCAAAACCTCCGCAAGTGCAGCGCCACCTTCCATGCCGGAATACCACGCAAGCAAAATCGCAGCGACGCGATCCTTCCACGGACTCACCGCAATCGCACTGCCGCCTTGAAGCACGACGACCAAGCGGGAATTTGCGGCTGCCACAGCTTCGATCAATGCCTCTTGTTCCGTCGGTAGGCGCAAGCGGGTGCGATCGCCGCCGCGACCGAGCAGCGGCAGATATTCCCCTTCTTGTTTTGCACTGAGCCCTACAACGAGCACCACCGCATCGGCCTCACGCGCGACTTGCGCGGCGCGCCGCAAATTTTTTCCGGAATCAAAAACGATCTCGACGGCATCTTGCAGCTTCGCGCGCAAACCTGCGAGCGGCGTCGTCACAGAACGCGGATGCACGAGGCTGCTGCCGACATCGCCGATGTTTTTTGCATCCGCAAAGGGACCGATCACCGCGAGCTTCTTGATCTCACTGCGCTGCAGCGGCAAAAAATTTCCGTCGTTCTTCAAAAGCACGAACGATTTGCGTGCGGCTTCGCGCGCAAGCGAAACATGCTCCGTTTCAAAGCGCTCGAAAGAATCTTCTTGAGCCGCCTTCACGTCCGTCGGAAAACGCAATTTTTGCGTGAGGATTCGGCGCACCGCGTCGTCGATCAACGCCTCGGGTACGCGCCCTTTGCGCACCGCGCGCACGAGCTTATGGCCATAGCGATGCGTAAACGGCATTTCAACGTCGAGCCCGCCGAGGCTACCTTTTTCGGTGTCATACAGACCAAACACAAAGTCCGACATGACAAAACCTTGAAAGTTCCACTCCCCCTTCAACATTTCGCGAAGCAAATACCGATGGTGGCCGCAATATTCGCGATTCACTCGGTTGTACGCGCTCATCACCACTGCCGCGCCTGCATCCACGCATTTTTTAAAATGCGGCAAATACACTTCTCGCAAGCTGCGGTCATCGATCTGTACGGTCACTTTGAAACGCGACTCTTCAATGCTGTTGCATGCAAAATGTTTGATACACGCCATTGCGTAACGCTGAACACCGCGTACGGCGGCAACGCCCATCTCGCCCAAGTGATACGGATCTTCGCCGTACGTCTCTTGCGCACGCCCCCATCCCGGATGACGCAAGACGTTGATGCACACGCTGCCAATCACGTTCGCGCCGCGCGCTCGCGTTTCACGCCCGATCGCGCGGCCGATACGCTCCTCGAGTTCGCGATCGAACGTCGCGCCGCGTGCCATCGGCACCGGGAAACACGTCGATTGCCCCGTCGCAACACCACGCGGCCCGTCGGTAAAACGCAAGGCTTCGATCCCAAGGCGATCGTTCTTGCCCGATTCGAAAGGTCGATGGTTGTAACGAATGGGCATGATGAAAAGATCGAGCCAGCCTGCACTCCCGGACATCTGCGCGACTTTCTCTTCGAGCGTCATCTGCGCAAGAAGTTCGCTTACCCGGTCCCCATATTCCTCGCTGCCTTGCCGCGGAAAATCACGCATCTCCGTCGTCATCACGCTTGCTCCTCTCGTATGGAAAGTGTCGGCTGCATTCTAGGGGGACTCTGATTCATTCCATTTTCCGCGCATCAGGGTTGACGTTTTCCGTCGGTGAAAGATGCAACCCGTATTTTGAAAGAGGCATTGCTCAAAGGTTCCCTAGGGAGACTCTGATTCATCTCGCTTGCGAAATGCGAGTTGATTTTCAACCGACGGAAAACATCCATCCTCATTTGCGAAAATACTCGAAAAAGGGAATCGATCCGAGGTTCTTGCGGCAAATCGCGAAGCAGCTTGGAAAAAGGGACGCGGCGCGCAAAGCATGCGAGCTGGCATTCTCGAATTGTGCAGCTACTCTGCCCGGATCATGTATTCCGCCTTGCGCATCTTCACGGTCCTTTTGATGATCGCTCTCCTCGGAGCGCAAAGTTTGCCGTGCGGCATCACGCAAGCCGATCTGCTGCACGAGCAACCGAACACGTCACCCTCTCTCACCCAAACTCTCCCCAAAGTTCATGGTCATCTCAGCCACGCCGATGGCGCCATGGAACAAGCCGCCTCCGACGAAGACTGCGAACACGATGCGCACCCGTCGCTGCGCGCCTATTGCACTTGCGGTTGTTCGGATACCACGCAAAGCAAGCTTCCGGCCTATCGCCTTGGTGTTAGTCTGGTTTCCGCAGCGCCGGAAATCATGGATCCCCTCGAAGAAAACCAACCTCTCGGGCCAGCATCGACGATGCTTCCCGCAGGTCCATTCTTTGCCATCGAACACGTCCCGCTCTTCGTCTGATTCCAGCTCTTTTCTGTCCATCCTTCTCGTTTTGTGCATGAAGTTTGCGCCACAAAGTCGTAGTACGACTTTTGCGCATCGCGTATGCGTCATCCTTGCAATCGCAAGGTAGCGCTGCTCGCGCTGCGGAATTTTCACACTCGGCTCCAAGCCTTGCTCCTGTACACCAAACCGCCAAGAGGGTTGACACAAAAAAGAGTCGCGAAAATGCGCTGCGATTTGCGCGGGCTCCCTTCCCACAACCCACCAAACCGACAATCGTCCTCGGCTGGCCTTGTTTGGCCATGCACAGACCGGGCTACGGCTCGGACTCGAGGAGCGTTGGGAGCTAGCGTCCACAGCTTGCTGTGAGATGCGATGCGCAAATCGCAGCGCACGATTCGCCTTGGAAGGCTCTGACTGCTTTCGTTTTCAAAATGCGGGTTGCATTTTCACCGACGGAAAACATCCGCCAGCGTTTGCGAAAGTGCTCCCAAAACGAAATCGATCAGAGACTCCCTTGGTGATTCGATGCGTCGGCCGCTAGATTGCGAGACGTATGCAAAAAACTCCGAATGATTCGAAGGAATCCCTTTCGCAGCCCGAATGCACCGACGGCGCAACGCGCTCAGACCCCAATTCACCGACGGAGCACGCGAACACACCGTCGATACCGCCACGCGCCGCTTCGAATACCGACTCGCGCACCCCCCAGGATGCGTTTTCGTGTGCTTCCGCGCGGCTCGCTCCCTCCTCCCGAATTCCAGCCAGCATTTGGGCGCTTGGCTTCGTGAGTCTGCTCATGGATGTCTCGTCGGAGATGATCCACAGCCTGCTCCCGGTTTTTCTGGTGAGCGCGCTTGGCGCAAGCGCCTTCTCGGTCGGAATCATCGAAGGCTTCGCGGAAGCAACGGCACTCATCGTCAAAATTTTTTCAGGGGTCTTGAGCGACTACTGGGGAAAACGCAAGCAACTCGCTGTGTTCGGTTATGGTCTGGGTGCCGTTTCCAAGCCCCTTTTTGCCCTCGCCACCACAGCCGATTTCGTCTTCACCGCACGCGTCCTTGATCGCATCGGCAAAGGCATTCGCGGCGCACCACGCGATGCGCTGGTTGCCGACATCACACCGCCGGAATTGCGCGGCGCCGCCTTCGGCCTGCGCCAGTCGCTCGACACCGTCGGTGCATTCGTCGGTCCGCTTCTTGCCATGGGCTTGATGATGCTCTTCGCAAATCAGTTTGCGAAGGTGTTTTGGATTGCCGTACTGCCGGCATTCGCCGCCATGGCCTTGCTGCATTTCGGCGTACAGGAACCCGATCGACACTCAAAAGAGTCACCTCGCAATCCGATCCGCAAAGAAAACCTCCGGCTCTTGAGCTCGACCTATTGGTGGGTAGTCGCGATCGGCACTTTGCTCGCACTTGCACGCTTTAGCGAAGCGTTTTTGATTCTGCGTGCAACGCAAGGCGGTCTTGCCATCGCCCATGCACCGTTCGTCCTGATCGTCATGAACATCGTCTACGCACTGACAGCATACCCTCTCGGACGTCTCTCCGATTCGGTGCCGCGCGACTCCTTGCTCCTCATAGGCTGTACACTTCTTTGCGTCGCCGATCTCCTCCTCGCCTATTCGAGTCAAGGTGTTTGGCTCTGGGTCGGCATTGCGCTTTGGGGCTTGCATCTCGGCAGCACCCAAGGACTGCTC
>JADFDR010000131.1 GCA_018262735.1 Geobacter sp. | reverse complement strand
TTGTTTCGTCTCGGACGGTTTGCGGGCGTGCGCAACGCGGGGTTGCAATGGATCGTGCCGGGCATCGATCGCTTGGTGCGCATCAGTCTGCGCGAAATCGTGATGGACGTGCCTGCGCAAGAAGTCATTACACGCGACAATGTCACGGTGCGTGTCAATGCGGTGCTTTACTTCCGCGTTTTGCGTCCGGAGCGCGCAGTGATCCAGGTCGAAAATTATCTCTATGGTACTTCGCAGATTGCGCAAACAACGCTTCGTAGTGTATGCGGTCAAGCCGAGCTCGACGATTTGCTTACCGAGCGAGAGCGGCTCAATATGCGGTTGACCGAGATTATCGATGCGCAGACGGATCCGTGGGGCGTGAAGGTTCGTGCGGTCGAGATGAAGGAGATCGATTTGCCGGAGTCGATGCAGCGAGCCATGGCGCGGCAAGCCGAAGCCGAGCGCGAACGGCGTTCGAAGCAGATTCATGCCGAAGGTGAGCTGCAGGCTTCGCAAAAACTCGCCGAGGCAGCACGGGTCATGGCGGCCGATCCGATTGCGTTGCAGCTGCGCTATTTGCAAACTCTTTCGGAGATTGCCTCGGAAAACAATTCGACGACGATTTTTCCGCTTCCGATCGATCTTCTCAAGCCGTTCTATGATCTCGCACAAAAGGCAAACTCCAAGGAATAATCCTACACAAAGGAAGGTTGGAGGATTCGAAGATGCTGTGGAAATTCGGGCGAGGCAGGGAAGAGGGCTGGGCGGTAGGAAGCATCTTGCTTGGGGTGTTTTGGCTGGTGTTGCTTGGTGTTTGGGCAAGCCAGGGGGCATATCGCCTTGCGCCGGGCGAGACGGCTGCCATCCTACGCATAGGTGTGTATCAGCGAGCCGATGCGACATCGGGTTGGCGTTGGCATTGGCCGCCGCCGTTCGAATCGCACCGCATCGTCGTGGTGCAAGCCGTGCAGCGGGAAAATTTTGGTCCCGCAGCGCCGCTTCCTGTGCGTTCAAGCTTGCAGGCGGTGAAGAAGACGCCTGCGTTGGCGGCGCAAGAAGTCGAGGGGGCATCGTCCGCGGCGGAGTCGGGTGCGTCGGCGATGGCCGAAGAAGATGCAGCCGAGGATTTTTCTGCGGTGCAGAGTGCGGTGTATGCAAGGGACGAAGCGCACTGGCAGGATGTTGCAATGCAGACTCGCGATCACAGTATTGTGTATATTCCGTTTTCTGTTCAGTATCGCGTTCGCGACCTTGCGGTTTTTTTTCGGCGTCTCAACCTAACGCAAGGCTTCGTGCGCGATGCGGCACAAGCGGCGATGCGTGCAGAAATCGCGCGGCTCTCCGTCGATCAGTTGCTTGAAGATCGGGTGCGGGCGCAGGATGCCGCGCGACGCGGGCTTCAGCATTTCTTCGATCAGTATTCGGGTTCGAATTTGGGAATCGAAGTGGAATCCGTGCAGATTCAGGATTTGGTTTTGCCGGAAGCGGCGCGAGAAGCGGGAGAGGCGGTGCGCATGGCGCGGCAGTGGAAGGAACAACAGCTCGCCGAAGCCAAACAATACGAAACGGCACAGCGCTATCGAGCCAAGCAGTACGCGACTCAGGCGCGTGAATTGACGACGGCATATGCGGTGGAGCGTGTTGCGAATGCAGAGGCGCGACGTACCGAATTTTTGCAACTCTTGCCCGTGTATCGAGCCGCTCCGGAAGTGACGCGCCGCCGTCTGTATCTCGAGACGATGGAAGAAGTCTTGGCGCGAACGAACACGGTCGTGATCGAGAAGGGTTTGCAGAGTGTTCCGTCGCTGCTTCCCCGTGTCGAGGAGCGGCGCGGGCCGAATACGGGGCCAGTCGCTCCATGACGGAAGCCCATGCTTCCGGTGCGCCGCAGAGTTGGATTGCGAGAACAATACGTTTTTTTGTGTAGGGAGTGAGACGCCATGAAAAAAATGGGGATGATCTTGGCGGTTTGGGTCGCACTTTGTGCGGGGCTGGGTTGGCTCGCAGAGCGGGATCAGGGGCCGATCGTGCTCAATCACGAGGGCGAATCAAAACTGATTTTGCGCAGCGTGAATTTGCCGTTCGGAAAGACGCCGCGCATCCTCGATAAGCCGGGCTGGTCCTTGCGCTTGCCCGGATTGACCCAGGTGTTGACGCTCGATGCGCGTGTTCGACACGTTCCAGTGTCGTCGATCTCGGTGACGGTAAAGCCGCCGGAGAGCGACGTTTTTGAGGTCGACTGCGCACTGCTTTGGCGCATTGAAGACCCGGCACGCTTTTATGACACCTTTGGGGCGGCAGGGGAAGACCCGGACGCTTTGCTCGCTGCGGCGGAGGGGCGTCTTTCGACCGACATACATGATATTGTGTCGTCTGAAATTTCGCGCCATACGTTTGCGGATCTGTTGGGGGATGACCGTGAGTCGATTGCGCAAGCGATCGTCGCGCGCGGTCAGGAAATGGAAGCTCGGACGGGCGTGCGGCTTGTGGCAGTTCTCTTTTCGCGCATTCAAGAATCGTCTGCGGCACGCGAAGTCGTGTATCAGCGCATGCGCAGCTATCAGGCGCAGGTAGCAGCGGATTTTCGCGCTCAGGCGACCAGCGAGTCGGAACAGATTCATGCCAAGGCGGATGCGGGTTTGCGACGCACGGTCGCCGAGACCGAAAAGCAAACTTCCTTGAGCAAGGCTGCGGCGGATGCCGAAGCGGCGCGAATTTATGCGGAAGCCTACGAGCAGGATCGGGAATTTTTCCGCTTCTTGCGCAGCCTCGAGGCATATCGCAAGGCATTGGATGCCAACACGACGATCATGATTTCGCCGGACAACACCTTCTTCGATTACTTCAACTCGGATGCAAAGCGCAGCAAGTAAGGGACTTCAGACAGCACCGCCGTGTGAGCGCTTGGGCGCCTCGGGTCCATTCCCTTTGTCGAGCACTTGCCCAAATCAGGGCGTATCCATTCCGTCGGTAGAAAATCAACTCGCATAAAAAAGGAATGCGTCCGAGGCTCCCTTGCCCAAATCAGGGCGTATCCATTCCGTCGGTGTTGAATCGGATATGAATTCAGAAAGTGGAATGGATGCGGGCCGTGCAGGCTGTCGAGATCGCGACTTCGACAGCTTTTTTGTGGCCGAGATGCAAGCGGGTCTACGCGAAGAAGTGTTGGATGGGCAATGATCAGCACTGCGCTTTCTGGAGCCGCCACAGACCAAAAGCGGTAAAGCAGGCGAGCAGAATCCAGAGTGTTACGCCTGCTGGAAGCACGCCGCGCGTGGCGAGACCGAGCGCGAAATTTTCGAGGAACCAATACAGCACAATGAGTGCAATGCCTTGCAGTGCGGGCGAAGCCAGTGTCTTGACCGCTTCGGCGCGAAGCGCGAGAGGAACCGCCAGCAGAGCGAAGAGCAGGATCGTGAAGGGGCGGATCAGACGCTGATGCAACGACGTGCGGGAGACGAGCGCGGGTTCGCCCAGGCGATTGCTGTCGCGAATTTGTGTCATCAGATCGGGCAGCGAAAGGTTGTCGGCCGTGGCCTTGAGCAAAACTTGTCCTGGTGCGTCAGGCAATTCGAGGTTGAGAGTTTTGAGATGTGAAGTTTGGATTGGTGCCGTCGGGTTCATAGGGTCGAAATGACGCTCGGTCGCTTGCGACAAAATCCAATGCTCGCCGTTGATCAATGCGCTCTTTGCGACAATCGTGCGCGTGAGTCGGCCTTGGTCGTTGCGTTCGTAGATCGTGACGTCTTGCAGGATGCGTTGCGCCGCGTCGGCGGTGCGCAGACGATAGATTGTGTCGCCGCGGCGATACCAGAAGGCCCCGCCGCGAAAGGCCATTGCACTATCCTCGGTGTCTTTGCCTTCGAAGGTTGCGACGATGCGCACGCACGCACGAGAGGCGGTTTCCGTGAAGAAGAGAGAGACGATCGCCAGCACGCCGATTGCAGCAAGCAGAGGCAGCGCGGCAGTGCGTGGCGAAATTCCGCCTGCTTTCATCGCGATGAGTTCGTTTGCGCGCGCTGCGGAGCCGAGTGTGAGAAAAATCGCGGCGAAGGCCGCAACGGGAATCAAAAACTGGAAGTACGAGCCAATCACTAACGCGATCAGGTATTGCGCGATGCTCAGTATGCTTTCGCTTTGCGTAATGAAATCATTGATGTTCAACATCAACTCGGCAATGGTAATGGCCGCGCTCGCGATGCCGAGAGTCGCAAAGAAGTGGAAGAACAATCGTTTGAGTAGATGGCGCGAGAGAATTTTCACGCGCGGAGTCTAGCATTGCAGGTCATTCCGGGTAGCGAGAAGTTGCGGATCGAAGGTGCGCGGCCGGTACTGACGATCGGCAACTTCGATGGCGTTCACTGCGGCCACCAACGCATCATGCAAACGGTGATCGAGCGCGCTTCACTGCATTCCGTACCGTCGGCAGTTTTGACGTTTGATCCACATCCTCGTGTTTTTTTGCAGCGCGGTAACGTGCCACAACTTTTGATGACGCTCGAACAGAAGCTCGAGTTTTTGGAGCGATGCGGCATCGATCTCGTCATCGTGGAGCCGTTCTCGCAAGCCTACGCGGATATGTCGCCCGAGACTTTCGTTCAGCAAGTTGTTTGGGAGCGAATCCATCCCATCGAAGTTTATGTGGGATACGACTTCCATTTTGGACGCGATCGAATGGGCTCGATGCGTACGCTCACCGAGCTTGGCCCGCGCTTGGGCTTCGCCGTGACCATCATTCCGGAAGTGCAGATCGATGCACGCGACGTAAGTTCGACGCGAATTCGCGAATTGCTTGCGGCGGGCGATGTGGCGCAGGCGGAGCTTTTGCTCGGGCATTCTTACGGCGTGCGCGGTTGCGTCGTGCACGGTGCGCGGCAAGGTCGCACGCTTGGTTTTCCGACGCTCAATCTGGATCCCGAAAACGAGGTGCTTCCGGCGCCGGGTGTCTATGCGGGAAGGGTACGCTTTTTGGTGTCGGATGAGGATTCCGCCTCGCGCTCGAGTGCGTCCCAGGCCCTGCTTCGCAACGAGACCTTTGAAAGTGTCGTCCACATCGGATATCGCCCAACGCTGCAGCACGCCGCACCGCTCTTGGTGGAAGCGCATCTTTTTG
>JADFDR010000130.1 GCA_018262735.1 Geobacter sp. | reverse complement strand
TCAATCTCCACTACGCACACACGCATCCGACGGTGCTCGGACAACCGCAACCCGGCTATGAAATCTGGTTGCGCGCTGAAAACGGCTCTCCCGTCGCCGGCTCGAGTTCTCCCGAAAAAACGGGCGAGATTTGCATTCGCGGCACAGGGCTATTTTCGGCCTACCTCGAGCCGTGGCTTCTGGCCGAGGACTTGCTCCAACCCGATGGCTTTCGCACGGGAGATCAAGGCTGGTTCGACGAAAATGGCAACTTGCACCTCGCTGGCCGACGCAAGAATCGCATCAATATGGCGGGCATGAAATTCTTTGCTGAAGAAGTCGAAGCCGTGTTGAACGAAAATCCCGCCGTCGCACTCAGCCGCGTTTCTGCAAAAACACATCCGCATCTTGGCGAAATTCCGGTCGCAGAGATCGTGCCTCGCGACCCGACTGCGCCTCCGGATCGCACCTCGCTCACGCAATACTGTCGGGAACGACTTGCCGCCTACAAGATCCCGCGTCAATTTACGATCGTCGAAAGCCTGCCGATGACGACCACCGGAAAGTTGCAGCGCTGGATCGACGAAACCCCTTAGCCGACACAAAATAGGATCACGAAAAATGCGCTTCACGCTTCGCCCGCAACACGGCTTCATGGCGCTTGGCATTGGCCTTGTGGTTTTCGGCTACCCGTTTCTCACCGAACTTGCTCTCGCACGCTGGCCCACGCGCAACGTCGCAATTGGCTTTGCGATCCTGGCGCTTCTAGGCGCTCTCGTGCGCTTGCTCGTGCAACGTAAAAATCGCGGTCTTGTTCTCGTGCCTTTCGGAGGCGCCTTTTTGCTGCTCACGCTCGCCGCCATCTTCAACGACTTGCTGTATCTGCTGCTCTTTCCGGCACTGATCAACCTTCTCCTCTTGGTACTCTGCGTGCATTCCCTCGTCGGAGATCGCGTTTCGCTCGTCGAACGAATGGCGCGCTCCATCCAGCCGCACTTGCCCGACTTCACGCAAGACTACTGCCGCAAAGTAACGGCAATGTGGGCGATCTTTTTCGCAGCCAACGTCGGCATCATCACGCTGCTTGCGTTTCACTCCAAAACATCCGACACCGAATTGTGGAAGGCCTACACGCAGCGCCTTTATTTTGGCATCATCTTCGGAATCAACATCGTGGAGTTCTTCTTTCGCAAACTCTGGTTTCGACATTACAACCAAGGCCCCATCGATCGCTGCCTCAACCTGCTTTTCCCGGCAGAAAACACCGAGCGCGGACGACGCTCCCGCGAGTATGTACGCCACATGCACAGCCTCGGTTACGGACCCAAGAAGAAACAAAAATCGAACTAAGGAGACTCGGATCCATTCCGATTTTCGAGTGTTTTTGCAAACCATGGCTGATGTTTTCCGTCGGTGAAAAATCAACTCACATCGATAAAACGAGATTGATCCGAGGCTCCCGAAATGCTGCAAGCGAAATTCCGCGAGCGATTTGCAGAGCCTCGGATTGATTGCGCTTCGTGAATGCAGGTGCGTTTGCACCGACGGAAAACAATCATCCTGCTTTGGAAAAATTCAAAAAAACAAAAGGAATCCGAGGCTTCTTACTTGGATTGCAAAATTTCGACAAGATACCCGCAGCGTCGATTCTCGATACGCACTTGGTTGTCGGTTCGAAAAGTCAACTCGATCGCCTGGGCAGGATCCGAGCCTTGCTCGAACACTCGCTGCGCGAGACGTCCGTCGCGCCAAATTTCGCGGATGCGCTCCTCGCCGTATGCGGCGCTGCGCTCTCCGTCGGTCGGACGCGTTTCATTCTTCTTCGTGTCGTGCAAGGCATCAAGCCTCGCAAGCGACAGAAAATGCACGCGGTGAAAGTCGCGCAACACATTGATCGGACGCACGGCGGGACGTCCCCAATAGGTTTGCACCGAAACGCGCTCGCCCTGTTGCACGATCTTGAAGGCCTTTTGCCCCATGCGATGGAGTCCGACAAGAACAAGTGTAGAGCCATGTTTTTCGGCAACGAGTTCGAGCATGATCTTGCGATCACGCGAAAGGATGCGTTGTCGCTCGCGCAACACGAAGTCACCCGGCACCGCATCCATCGAAAGCAGCTCGGTTCGGCAATTTGACGTCGCACCTTGGCGATGAAAAGCCCAAGTCCATGCGCATCCCGTCAATGACGATGCAAGGGCGAGCGCGACCACGACTCTCGCGAAGTACTTCGTGCGCAGATTACACAACATCGTGTTGTTCGTTTTTCGTCGGTGTCCCCATGATGACGAGCGCCACGGGAGACAAGAGAAAAGCCAGCAACACGCCTGCTCCCGCCGTGATGCCGAGGGCTTGCAAGACCGGATGCGAAGAAAGACTCAGCGTGCCAAACACGAAGACGGTCGTCAGACACGCCAAGAACAGACTCAGGAGCGTCGTGCCAAGTTCGCGGTGCTCCTTTGCGCTATCGACGGTAAAGATGGCATAGTCGACCCCCATTCCCATCACGAGCGTCAACCCCACGAGATGCATCAGATTCGTTCGAACCTGAAAAAGCGCAGCGAGCCCCACGAGCACGAATCCCACCAAGAGCGAAGGCAAGAAAGCTGCAAACGACGGTCGTAGCTTGCGATAGCGCGCAAAAATCAGTGCGAACACGGAAAAAGCGCCGCCCAGCACGACTTCGAGCGTACGCAAGCGGTAGTTCCGATACACACCGTCAAAAAATTCCTTTTGATCGAAATACAACGCGCCCGGAATGTCGCGCAACGTCGCACGAATTTTTTCGGGATCGTGTACGCCGCGCAAATACGAAAGCACGGCGACTTCATCGCCGAGATGCACGATCATCGAGCGTGCGAGATCTCCGAGCGCCGAAGCGCGCAAATCCTGCAACGTCAGCGGAGGCACGGGTTGCGGCGCTTCGAGGGCGACACGGAACGATTCAAACGCGTGCGGATCAAAACCTTCTCGTGTGTATGCCTCCGTGAGTCGCAAATACAAAGTCGGATCGCTGCGCATCTGTTGCCAGTTTTCCCGCTGCAACTCCGTCGACCAAAGAGCCGAATGCAGCGACTGGTAATGCTCGATCGAGCCCGCCTCTTGCAAACGCTGCAATCGCGTCGCAATACGATCATTGATACGAACCGCCGCTTCCTCGTCGGGTGCGAGTGCTGCCACAAAACGCACGCTATCGAATTGCGACACACGATCGCGTACCGTCTTTTCTTCTTGCATCAACTGCGGATCAGGTTCGGTGAGCATCGAAAGATCGTCAATCCATTGCAAACGCGGATATCCCCAAAGCCCAAACAAAACGCATGCCAAGACGACGACGAGCAAGGCACTGCGAAATTGTGCAATGTGCTGCACGCCTTGAGCAAGCCTGCGCGCCACACGCTGCGAAAGCGGCACCGACGGCATCGGCGGCACAAGACCGGGCAAAACGAAAATGGTCACGAGCAGCGCCGTGCCGATTCCGACGCTCGCCATGACACCCATCTGATGAAATCCTGGAAAATCCGTAAAGGCGACGCCGAGAAAACTCGCAATCGTGGTAATGGCTCCCATGAAAAGCGACGGTGCCACGTGGCGAGCGACACTTTGAGGTGTCTCTGCGCCCCCACTCATGCCGTAGTGATTGATCAGATGCGTAGGGTAATCGATCGACACGCCTACGAGAGAGATCCCGAAGGCAACGGCGATTGCATTCAAACTGTCAAAAACAAGCAACCCCACCGTCGTTGCCGCAATCATGCCGACCAAATGCGGAAGCATCGCAAGCCCGAGGCTCGGCAAAGAACGAAAAAAAATCCAAAAGATCGCAAGCACACCGAAACCCGAAAGCAGCGCAATGAGACGCATGTCGGCCTTGATCTTTTGTTCGACGCTAACCGCAATACGATTGGCGCCGCTGATTTCAATGCGGATCGGTGCAGAACTCGCCACTTTCCGTTTTGCAAACGCAGCCTCGAGGTCGCGCAAGAACACGGCTTGATGCGCAGAGTCGAAGGCCGACGCGCGCGTTCCGAGAAACAAAACTGCGTAGCGTTGATCTTCCGTCACGAAAATGCCGTCACGCAGCGACATGCGCGATTGCGATGCTTGGAGACGCTCGAGAATGGACGGGAAAATCAGCAGCGGATCCGACGGTGCGATACGCTTAACGAGCGGACCCGCCACGCGCATCAACTCTTTTTTGAGTCGCTCGGCTTGCGCACGCAAGCCTGCCTCGGAAATTTTTGCAGGGATCTCCGCCGCAGGATCATCCGAAACAAAATAGAAGCGGCGCGGATAGTAAATCTCATACATCGCCCGCATCGAATCCGGATCGAGCCCTGCCTTCACCCAGGACACTTCGGGATGCGTCTGCAACTCTTCCGCGAGGCTGCGCACCGCAGCCACCGCCACATTGAGATCGTCGCTCCCGACGGTGATGATCATCGTGCGGCTCAGTTCGGAATCGATGAGGCGTGTCGCAAGCGACGCCAGCGGCGTCGCGTTACCGCCTGGCATAAATTTCGTCACATCGGAATCGAGGCGCATATGCGTTGCGCAATAAACGATCATGCCGAGCACGACAGCGACGAAAACTATTTGCGTAAGTCGATGCCACATGCAGATCAAGGTTTCCCCGGAAGCGCTTTCGCTGCGGCCTGCGTGGACTCCGTAGCGAAAGCCTTCGCCAGCTCTTCCGTCGGAAATGCACGATCGACTTCGACATTCGTGAATGCCGTGTCCGTGCGATCGCCATCCGTTTCAAGAAGCGTCATCGCAAGCAGCGCGCGATCGTTGCCGACCATTTCCACGAATTCGATCAAAGATTTCGCAGGGAAAGTGCGCGGGCGAAGCGTGAGCTTCCACTGCGTCGCTTGCGTTTCAAAAGCCACGTCGTATTTTTTGCGCAACGCTGGAAGATCGCCCTGAAACAACACCAAAAAGTGACTCACGAGTTCGCGCGCTTCGGGGCGCTCGGCAAGCGACATCTCCTCGCTACCCAGCTCGTCGCGAAACGAAAGCTTGTCGCTTTCGATGATCAAACTCGACGCAAGCGGTTCGCGCACATGCCGCGCCATTCGTGCGGGCGGCACGAAATACAACACGCCACGACTCACGACGGGCTCCTGCAAAAGCGCCATCTGT
>JADFDR010000012.1 GCA_018262735.1 Geobacter sp. | reverse complement strand
AATCGGTTTCCCATATCGGATCACGATTGGCCCCAAAGGTTTGCAAGACAATCAAGTCGAGCTGGTGCGCCGTCGCGACGCAGAAAAGCGTAGCCTTGATCTCGATCGTGCCGCAGAAATCGTGGCGGAACGGATTGCCGAGGAACGTCGATGAGCGAGCACGCGGCGCTTACGATTCTTTCGGAAGAAGAACAAATTTTTCGAAATGCAGTACGCGATTTTGCGGAGCGCACGATTCGGCCGCGTGTTGCCGAGATGGATCGCGCTTCGCACGTTTTGCCCGAGATCGTGCAAGCCTTGTTCGAGATGGATTTGATGGCGATCGAAGTTCCGGAGGAATGGGGTGGTGCGGGGTCGCGTTTCTTTATGTCGATTCTCGCGATCGAAGAGATCGCGCGCGTCGATCCCGCCGTGGCAGTGATTCTCGACGTGCAGAATACGCTCGTGGAAATTCCGATGCTGCGTTGGGGGACCGACGCGCAAAAGTGTCGTTTCTTGCCTCGACTTGCTTCGGGAACGGTCGCCTCCTTTGCGCTTTCGGAAGCCGGCTCGGGGAGCGATGCCTTTGCTTTGCGCTGCGAAGCGCGTCGTGAAGAAGATGGATTCCGACTCACGGGACGCAAACTTTGGATCACGAATGCGGGCGAAGCTGAGTTTTTCATCGTCTTTGCGACGGTGGATTCCAAGGCCGGACATCGCGGTGTGACGGCGTTTCTTGTGGAAAGAGCGGCGTCGGGATTTTCGCTCGGTCGCAAAGAGGAAAAGCTCGGGATTCGTGCTTCGTCGACGTGCGAGCTCGTCCTCGAGCAAGTCTTTGTGCCGCACGACCAAGTGCTTGGCGAAGTCGGGAAAGGTTATAAAGTGGCGATCGAGACGCTGAACGAAGGGCGAATCGGTATCGGTGCGCAGATGGTTGGGCTTGCACAAGGTGCACTCGAAGGCGCGCTTTCCTACGCAAAAGAGCGTATGCAATTTGGAAAGAAGATCGCCGATTTTCAGGCGATTCAGCACCAGCTTGCGCGTTGTGCAACGGAGCTCGAAGCTGCACGTCTTTTGGTGTATAACGCTGCGCGACTGAAAGAGCAGGGACGTCCCTTTCTGCGCGAAGCTGCGATGGCAAAATATTATGCGAGTCAAGTTGCGGAGCATGTGGCGAGTGAAGCGCTTGAAATTTACGGCGGTCTTGGTTTTACGAAGGATTGTCCGGCGGAAAAATATTTCCGCGATTCGAAGATTGGAAAAATTTACGAAGGTACATCCTTCATTCAGCTCGATACGATCGCGAAGTCAATGCTTGCCGAGGGGATTTCGTGAGTCGTGAGCGTCCGCTCGTTCATCTTGTCGACGGACATGCATACATCTTTCGATCCTACTTTTCGCTTCCGCCGATGGAGGGAGAAGATGGGACGCCCTGCAATGCTGCATACGGTTTTGCCAATACGCTGATCGGATACTTTGCACAAAAGCGCCCAACGCACTTTGCTGTCACCTTCGATCATGGCTTCAAAACATTTCGTCACTCCCTCGATCCAAATTACAAATCGAATCGTCCTCCTGCTCCGGAGGATCTTGTTCCGCAGTTCGAACTTTGTGCGCAAGTCGCAGCGGCGTTCGGAATTCCTGTTTATCAGCGTGCAGGATTCGAAGCTGACGATCTGCTTGCAACACTCGCAACGCAGCTCGTTCGCAAAGGCGCAGATGTCGTGCTTGTGACGGCGGACAAGGATCTTTCGCAGCTTATCCGGGAAGACGGACGGATCACACGTTATGACCTCGCACGCGCACGCAGCATCGATGCGGATGCGGTGCGAGAACAATTTGGTGTGTCACCTCATCAAATTCCGGATTACTTCGGCCTCGTCGGAGATGCGATCGATTGTATCCCGGGTGTGCCGGGAATTGGTGCCAAGAGCGCCGCCACGCTCTTGCAGCGCTTTGGTTCGCTCGCTGCGATTCCAGAATCCATTTCCGATTGGGATCGTGTTGAGTTGCGCGGCGCCGCACGCGTTGCTGAACTTCTCGCCAAATATCGCGCACAAGCTGAACTTTCGCGTGAACTGTCAACGGTGTGTAGAACGGTTCCCGAGCTCAAGGTGCGTCTTCACGATTTGCAATACCGTGGTGCGAGCGGCGAGCAGTTCGGTGAACTCGCGGCGCGACTCGGCTGGCGCGAGATTGCCATGCGTGTGCCGTGCTGGCGAGACGGTTGCCCGGCCTGGCTGAAGTGATGCCGACACTTGGTCGATATCTGGAAGCTCGACGTTGTCAAGAAAGCAGTTCGTTCGGAGGAAGAGATCAGGCATGGGAGAATTGACGATTTATTTCGCTTCCGAAAAGACGCTTGATTGATCACCGACGGAAATCATCGACTTCGATTTGCAGAGGTAGCCACTCAAAAAGCGGAACGGGTCAAAAATCTTTAGTTTTCTTGGCGTATCCGGCCCATCAACGCCAATGCGATTGCAGAAATCATTCCGCACCAAATCACCATCGAAAACATCGCTATACGCATTCCTGCGTAGTCTCCGAGAAGTCCAGTCCAGCATGGAATAGCTGTTCCACCGACGGATCCAATCGCGATGACGATGCCAATATTGCGCGCACGCGCTTCTGGAAACCTATTTCCGACGAGTGAAAGCACGAACGGATACACGGCACCGATTGAAAAACCCAATAGGCCCGTGAACCATTCGATCTCGGGCCGCAGTGTGAAAGTGAAGAATGCGACGGTCAACATTCCAAATATGCCGGCTCCGAGCAGAAACCCGTCTTGTGGCATGCGTTTCATCGAGGAGCCAAGCACACGCGCAAGGAAAATCCCAAGCCAATATGTGCTGATCGACCATTGCCCGTGTTGCGCTGCTAGGCCGAGGGCATCGGTGGCGTAGGGTACTGCAAACCCCATGACGGCTGCTTCGAGTCCGATGTAGGCAAAGCCGATTCCGGCAAGGAAAAAAACGGGATGCAGTTTTTGGAGAGGGGCTTGAGGTAGTGCTGGCAACCCTTTCTCGTGGTGCACGGGAGCGGGGATTTCGAGGAAGAGTACACCGACGGCAAGCGCGAGATGCAAGGCGCCGATTAGCTGGAAGGTCAACGGCCATCTCCCAACGGTTTCGAGTTGCGTGATGGCTTGCACCCAAATGGGGCCGAGCATAGCGCCGATTGTCACAGAACTGTGTAATAGCATGAGCGCACGTGCCGGAGAAGTCGATCGACGTTCGGAAACGACCGTGTTGAGTGCAGTGGAATACATTCCCGCAGCAAATCCACTGACACCAATTTGTGTGAATGCGCGCCAAAAGCTCATTTTGGCTTCGATCGTGAGCAGCGACAGTGCCATGAGTAGAAACGCAAAGCAGAAGACGGGTTTTCGAAAACCGCGATCGATCCAGGCTCCGGCGCTCGGTGCACCGAAAATGACACCCAAACCGAGGGCGGCGAGCAGCATGCCTGTTTGGGAAAGACTTAAATCGAGATCGCGCGCGAGATCGGCCTGATTGGATCCAACGAGCGTGAGCGCGATGCCAAAAATGAAGAAGGTGACGATTCCGAAAAGCTGCAAGCCGACGATTCCAGTTGATTGCGTTGGGGCAAGCCAAGATTTGCGCGCCCCAGCATCGCCGCTGCAAAAACGCAATGCAAGTACGATTACATTCCGAGCGTGAGGCGTGCGGCTTCCGACATTCGCTCGGGAGTCCAAGGCGGCTCCCAAACGAGATCAATGCGCGTGTTCTTCACACCGTGAACATAGGAAACCTTGAACTCGACTTCGGCGAGCAGGCTGCCTGCAACCGGACAGCCCGGCGAAGTCAACGTCATTTGGATTTGCACATTGCCTTCCTCATCGACCTCAATCTGGTAGATCAGACCCAGTTCGTAGATGTCGACTGGAATTTCGGGGTCATACACAGTTTTGAGTACTTCGACAATCGATTCTCGAATCGCTTCGGGCGGAGGTCCTCCTGCGTTGGGTAGCCAGTCCGGTTTGTGCTGCGGAGCTGAAGTCGATGCTTCGAGTTTCTTGTCTTCCGTCTCGTCCATACGTTCTTCCTTCGTCGGAAAATCATTCCGTTTTGGCAGTTTCACTCGTTTCGCTTACGGCATTGTGGAGCGTGTGCCATGCGAGCGTTGCGCACTTTACGCGAACCGGAAATTCACGAACTCCCGAAAACACCGTGAGTTTGTTGAGCGCTGCATCGTCAATGGGTTGCCCCATCGGTGTCGTCACCATTTCATGAAATTTTTTGAAGAGAGCCTCCGCCTCGGCAACGGTTTTGCCTTGGAGTGCTTCGGTCATGAGCGATGCAGACGCGGTCGAAATGGCACACCCCGAGCCTTCGAAGCGGAGTGCTTCGATCACGCCGTCCCGCACGCGGATCTGCAAGTGGATTTTGTCGCCGCAGAGCGGATTGAATCCAACACCTGTATGTGTCGCTCCCTCGAGTTTTCCAAAATTGCGCGGCGATTTGCTGTGGCCGAGAATCACTTCTTGATAGAGTTCGCGTAAGTCCGACATCAGCCGAAAATCTCCACAACTTTGTGTAATCCCGCTGTGAGTCGATCGATTTCTTCCCGTGTGTTGTAGAAAGCGAGAGAAGCTCGCGTGGTGGCGTTGATGCCGAAGAAATCCATGACCGGCTGCGCACAGTGGTGACCGGCGCGGATCGCAATTCCTTCCGTGTCGAGTACGGTGCCGATGTCGTGTGGGTGAACACCGTCGAGTACGAAGGACAGCACGCTCGTTTTTTCTTTCGCAGTGCCAATCCAACGCAGTTGAGGAATCGCATCGAGCTGTTTGGTCGCATATTCGAGAAGCTCTGCTTCGTGCTTCTGCAGGGCAGGTCCATCGAGAGTTGCGAGATAGTCGAGCGCAGCGCCAAAGGCAATGACCCCGGCGATGTCGGGAGTTCCAGCTTCGAATTTATGCGGAATTTCATGGAAGAGTGTTTTCTCGAATGTGACCGATAGGATCATGTCGCCGCCACCTTGGTACGGCGGCATGGGGTTGAGAAGTTCGGTGCGTCCATAAAGCACACCCACACCCGAAGGTCCAAAAAGTTTATGCGCCGAGAAGGCGTAGAAATCGCAATCGAGATCTTGCACATCCACGGGAAGATGAGACACCGCTTGCGCACCGTCGACGAGAACCGGAATGCCTCGAGCATGCGCGAGCGCGATTAATTTTTTGACTGGGTTGATCGAGCCCAGTGCGTTTGAAACGTGCACGATGCTCACGAATTTCGTTTTTGGCGAGAGTTTCTTTTCGAATTCATCGAGCAAGAGTTCGCCGTTTTGATTCATCGGTGCGACGCGCAGCACGGCACCGATTTGTTCGCAAAGAAGTTGCCATGGCACAATGTTCGAGTGGTGCTCCATCGCGGTGATCAAGATCTCGTCGCCGACTTTGAGCTTGGAGCGACCGTAACTTTGTGCGACGAGGTTGATCGCCTCGGTCGTGCCGCGCACGAAAACGATTTCACGTTCGCTCGAGGCATGCAAAAAGTTTTTCACTTTCTCGCGCACGCTCTCGTAGGCCTGCGTTGCGTTTTGACTGAGTTCGTACACTCCTCGGTGTATATTGGCGTATTCGCTGCGGTAGAACTTCGTCAAACGTTCGATGACGACTTGCGGTTTCTGTGTGCTCGCAGCGTTATCGAGATAGATGAGTGGTTTGCCGCGCATGGTCTGCGCAAGCATCGGGAAATCTTGGCGTAAGCGCGCGAGGTCGAAAGGCTGTGTCACGACGTGACTCCGATCGGTTTTTTGTTTGAATTTCCGTCGGAGAGGAAGTGTTCGGCAAAATACTCGGTTAGCCAAGCATCGGTGCGGTGGCGCAAATGTTCGCTCGGGAGAAGAGCTGTGATTTCGGCCGCGAATGCGCGCGTGAGTAAGTTTTTCGCTTCGTCTTCGGAAAGGCCGCGCGAGCGCAAGTAGAAGAGCGAATCTTCGCTGAGGCTTCCGGTCGTCGAGCCGTGCGCACACTTCACGTCGTCCGCATGAATGATCAATTCGGGTTTGCTGTCGATTTCGGCTCCATCCGAGAGCAGCAAATTTTTGTTCGATTGCAGGGATGAAGTTTTTTGCGCATGGGGCTGCACGATGACGCGGCCGTTGAAAACGCCATGGGCACGATCGGCCAAAATGCCTTTGTAGTAGCCTTCGCTTGTGCAGAGCGGTTTTTCATGAGACACAAAAGTGTGTTGATCGACGAGTTGATGCTGGCAAGCGGCGTAGAGCCCGCGCATTTTGCATTCGGCGCGTTCGGCATTCAGCAAGGAGCGCAGGTCGCTGCGTGCAAGTTTTCCACCGAGCAGAATCGAGATGGATTCGAAGCGACTTGCGGCATCTTGGCGGACCTGCGTTGCGGAAACGTGGAGTGACGTGGCATTGCCCCGTTGAAGGACGACATGTTTCAAGCTTGCGCCGCGACTGACGACGATCTCCGTGATGGCGTTGCATAGGAAACGTGTGTCGCCGAAGTTCAGAACCGTTTCGACGATCGTGGCGTGGCTATCGGGTTCGAGGAGATAGAGATTGCGCGAAAAACAGGCAGACTCTCCGTCGGAAAGAGTGGTATCGAGAAGATGCAAAATTTGAATGGGATGCTCGAGTACGAGGCCGCGCGCAAGGTGCACGAAAACGCCGTCCTGAAACAGTGCGGTGTTGAGAGCTGCAAAGCTGCTCAAGTTGTCGGCAAGATGCTGTCCGAGATTTTCTTCGATCAAGCGCTCTGTATCGCGTTGTGGCGCAGCGCACAGGCTCTCCACGCGAAGACCCTTGGGTGAAGAATCGAGCGCGGAAAGTTCTGCCGAAAAAATTCCGTTTACGAAAACGATTCGCGGTCCGCGATCGAACGAAGGATCCTGGAGCGCTTCGCGAGATGCGGAAGAAAGGGACCCTACCGTTTTTGGTGTCGTCAATACAAAGGGAGTTTCGCTGATTTCACGGACGTTCGTGTAACGCCAGTCCTCGAGCTTCTGCGACGGAAAACCGAGGCGCTGGAAATCTGCGAGCGCAGCTTCGCGGCGCGCGCGAAGCCAGGATGGCTCGGCGCTACGGGCGTGTGCCGCGTTTGCAAATTGTTGGAGATAATGTGCCTGCGAGTCCAAAGAATCTTCCTTATGCGTCGCCCGATTTCTTCGCGATCTCTTCGATCCAGCCGTAGCCTTTTTCTTCCAGCTCGAGCGCGAGCTCTTTGCCGCCTGACTTGGCGATTTTTCCGTGGAAGAGGACGTGTACGTAATCGGGCACGATGTAGTCGAGCAAGCGCTGATAGTGTGTGATCAACAGGAAGGAGCGTTCCGGACCACGCAACGAATTGACTCCGTTAGCCACGATGCGCAGCGCGTCAATGTCGAGACCGGAATCGATTTCGTCGAGCAACGCAAATTTCGGTTGCAAGAGTGCCATCTGAAAAATTTCGTTCCGCTTCTTTTCTCCGCCGGAAAAACCTTCGTTCACCGAACGTTTCGTGAGCGTTTCATCGAGTTCGAGAAGTTTCATTTTCTCTTTGGCGAGCGTGAGAAAATCCAGGGCATCGATTTCGGGTTCGCCGCGATGCTTACGAATCGCGTTCAAAGCTGCGCGCAAAAAATACATATTGCCCACGCCGGGAATTTCGACGGGATATTGAAAGCCGAGAAAGAATCCCTCGCGTGCGCGAATTTCCGGCGCAAGACTCAAGAGATCCTGCCCCTGAAAGGACACGCTTCCTGAAACGATCTCGTAGCCCGCGCGACCCGAAAGTGTGTTGGCGAGGGTACTTTTCCCGGAACCGTTTGGGCCCATGATCGCATGTACTTCGCCGGGCTTGATGTGCAGATCGATGCCTTTCAGGATGATGGCATCGCCGGCTTTGACGACCAAATGATGGATATTGAGCATTGATTACTCCTGCACCGTTTCGTTCAACCGACGGTGCCTTCAAGCTGCAGCCCAAGCAGATTCTGCGCTTCGACGGCAAATTCCATGGGCAGCTCACGCAAAACTTCCTTGCAGAATCCATTGACGATCAGCGAGATCGCATTTTCGATCGAGATTCCACGTTGCTGACAATAGAAGAGTTGTTCTTCGTTGATTTTCGAAGTCGAAGCCTCATGCTCAACGACGGAGGACGTGTTACGCACTTCGATGTAGGGGAAGGTATGTGCGCCACATTGGTCGCCAAGCAGGAGCGAGTCGCATTGTGAATAATTGCGCGCGCCGGTGGCCTTTTGTTGAATGCTCACGAGCCCGCGATACGAATTTTGCGATCGTCCCGCCGAGATTCCCTTCGAGACGATCGTGCTCGAGGTGTTTTTGCCGATGTGGATCATCTTGGTGCCCGTGTCGGCTTGCTGGAAGTTGTTGGTCATCGCCACCGAATAAAATTCACCGACGGAGTTGTCGCCAACAAGCAGACAGCTTGGATATTTCCATGTGATCGCCGATCCCGTTTCGACTTGTGTCCACGAGATTTTTGCGTTCTTCATGGCTTTGCCGCGCTTGGTGACGAGGTTGTAGATGCCGCCTATTCCTTTTTTGTTGCCCGGATACCAGTTTTGCACCGTCGAATATTTGATATGCGCACTGTCGAGCGCAACGAGTTCGACCACGGCGGCATGCAATTGATTCTCGTCGCGCATGGGTGCCGTGCAGCCTTCGAGGTAGCTCACATAACCGCCTTCGTCGGCGATGAGTAGCGTGCGTTCGAATTGGCCGGTGTTGGCGGCGTTGATCCGGAAATATGTCGAAAGTTCCATCGGGCAGCGCACGCCTTTCGGGATATAGGCGAACGATCCGTCGCTAAACACTGCAGAGTTTAGGGTGGCAAAGAAATTGTCGGAATACGGCACGACGCTGCCGAGGTATTTTTTGACGAGATCGGGGTAGGTCTGCACTGCGTCGGAAAACGAGCAGAAGAGAATGCCTTGTCGTGCAAGCTCTTCGCGGAAGGTTGTTGCGACCGAAACGCTGTCGAACACGGCATCGACCGCGACGCCTTGCAGGCGTTTTTGTTCTTCGAGGGAAATGCCGAGCTTGTTGTAGGTTTCGATCAGTTCGGGATCGACTTCATCGAGGCTCTGCAGCGTCTTTTTTTTCTTCGGTGCCGAGTAGTACGAGGCGGCTTGGTAGTCGATCGTCGGATAACGCAGAAATGCCCAACGCGGTTCTTCCATCGTGAGCCAGCGACGGAAGGCTTTGATGCGAAAGTCAAGCAACCACTGCGGCTCACGCTTTTTCTCCGAGAGTCGAACCACGACCGATTCATCGAGCCCGGGTGCAAAACTATCTTCTTCGATCTCCGTTACGAAACCGTATTTGTATTCTTGCTCGGTGAGTTGCTTGATCGCGTGCGAGGAATCTTCTTCGCGTGCGGAGATGTCCGTCGCGCATGAACCCGAAATTTGATCACGTTGCTTTGTCATTTTTTGGTGTCAACTCTCAGGAGCGAATGACGAGCAGCTCGCCGCAGGCAGGTAAAGGTTCGATCATGTCGGCAAGACTGACTCGGAGCAGACTCGAGAAAATCGTGGCGCTCACCTTGCTCCAATTTGCGCGAATGCCGCAGCAATGTTCCATGTTGCAACTTCCTGGACCGCTCGTGCATTGCGTGAGTCCGAAGGGTCCGTCGACGGCTTCTAGAATTTGCGTGATCTTGATTTTCTCGGGTGTGCGTGCGAGACGATATCCGCCGTGGCTGCCGCGCTGCGAAGTCAAAAGATCGGCTTTGGCCAATTCTTTCAAAATTTTGCTGACCATCGGCAAAGGCAGCTTCGTTGCCTCCGCAAGGCCACGCGCCGTGAACTGTGTCGCTTCACGGTGTTGCGCCATATAGGAGAGAATCAGGACCGAGTAATCGGCAATTTTGCTAATACGGATCAAGGAGTTACGCCTCGCAATACGGAACTGGACTATCTAGGTACGAATTCGGTTCGGAGAATAGCAGGCAAGCTTGCTCAGGCAAGTTTTGAGCTTGGCGCAGTGATGTTTTCGCGCAAAAAATTGTGCGAAAAAATGGCGAGCTCGTACATCTGCAACGAAAGCCGTTCGGACTGAGGCGGCAAAAGGAGTAATGGCGCAAGATGAAGCTCGAAAGTTTGGAGAATCGCACGTGAAGCAGACCTGGCTCGATACGAGTTTGAAGCGTTTTTTGCACATCACTCTGCGAATTTTCTTCAGCGAAATTACGGTGATTGGTGTGGAGCGGATAGCCAATCTCCCTCGCACCGGCAGTTTCGTTTTGGTTGCCAACCATGCCAATGCGTTGATCGACCCGGCACTCTTGCTGGCGCTTTCACCACGCCCGCTGCGTTTTCTCGCAAAAAGTACGCTTTGGTCGGTGCCGCTGATACGCACGCTTTTGGCGGCGGCGCACGCGATTCCGGTCTATCGCAAGATGGATGCAGGTGTCGATACGGCGCAAAACGATCAAACCTTCGCGCACTGCACGCGTGCGCTTGTGCAAGGGGAAGCGATCGCGCTTTTTCCGGAAGGCATCACGCACAGCGAGCCGTCGTTGCAACCGCTCAAGACGGGTGCCGCGCGAATCGTGATGGATGCCGAGGATGCGAACTTCGGTTTGCTCGTGCCGATCTTGCCGGTGGGTTTGATCTTCGATGCGAAGGATCGTTTTCGCTCGCGTGTTTTGGTCGTGATCGGAAATCCGCTTTCCTCACAAACTGCACGTCGTGCTCATCCCGGCGATGCACGCGCGGCAGTACGAGATTTCACGCAAGAGATTGACACGGAATTGCGTCGAGTCACGCTCAACTATCCATCGTGGGAAGAGGCCATTTGGATCGAGAAGGCGGCGGCCTTGTATGCGAAGCATGCAGCGCCGCGTGCAGCGGAGTCAGGTGCGGAGAAAAAGGTGGAGTCGCTTCCTGCGGAGAATGCCGATTCGGTGGTCGTTGCGATGTCGTCCGTGCGCAATATGCGGCGCGAGGAAGCGATGTTCGCCGTCCGACACCAATTTGCGACAGCTTATCTACGCCTGCGTGAAATTGCGCCTCAGCAAATCGAGCGCGTGTTGGTGGCGCTTCGCGCGTACGAGGGTTTGCTTGCGTCGGTGCATTGCATAAGCGAACACGCGACGCGCAGATCGCATTCGCGTCGGCGTTCGCGGCTGCGGCTTGCCTTGCGTTTGCCGATTGCAGCATTGGGGTTTCTTCTGAATGGAATTCCTTACCGAATTGCAGGATGGATCGGCGAGTCTACGAGTCGTGATCGAACGCAGCCGGCAACACATAAATTCTTAGCGGGCGTGTTGCTCTTCCCCTTGTTTTGGATCGTTGAAGCATGGCTTGTGGAGCGATATCTCGGTCGCAGCGCAGGCTTGGCGATGTTCGGGCTTGCACCGGTTTCGGGCTACATCGCACTGCGCTTTCAGGAGCGCCGGCAGAGCATTCGCGAAATTTTGCGTTTTCAACGTGCGCTGCGTACACAAAAAGGTTTCGAGAAAGAATTGATCTGCAGGCGCAATGAAGTCGTGGGCGCCATCGAGGCGTTGCGCGCGGTGGAGCTTGATCTTTTGTAAGGAGCCTCTGATGAATCCTGCTTTTGAAAGACGAGTTGATTTTTCACCGACGGAAAACATCAGCCCTGATTCGCGTGAAATGGGATTGATCCGAGGTTTCTTAGAGTTCGAGATCGGTGAAACGTGCGAGCGGCGTCAAAACTCCGCGATTGTCGTGATGCCAGGCGAGCGGAGGACTTTGCATCGTACCCGGCAAACAGATTCGCGAAGCACCAAGCTCGACGAGCATGCGCACGAGAGAGGGGGTCGCTGCACCGAAACCGTCGAGCGCCACGGCAGCGAGATGAGGGGAGAGAGGGAGTAGCGCCTGCTTGAGCTGGTGAATGTCGCGAACCGGAGCGACGCGCAAAAAGCGATGCAATGGATTTGCGCGCGGCGTCGCATCTTCTTCGCGAATCACCGTCCAACCCGTGCCGCTGCTCGAGTAGACGTGAACCGATTTTCCGGCTGCACTGCGCATTTCGGCTTCCGCACGTTCTTGCGCAATTTGTGCGGCTGTCTTTGCGTCGATGCGCCCGCGCGGCCAGTCTCCTTCTGCTTTGCGCAAAGCTTGTGCAAGTGCATTGGCGAGGCGGTTCGCAGCGTCGGGATCGTCGTGGACGAGATAGATACCGACGGGAGACAGGCATCCGAGTTGATCCCAGAGTGCAACGTCGAGCGCAATGCCGTTTGCGATTCGCGTAATGTTTGAGCTCGAGACTGCGTCCGGACCAAGAATTGCGACGGACAGGCGATGACCATATCCGACAAATCGTTGTGTCGGATGCAACATGCTTGCGATGTTCTGGATCGTCGTGTCGCTTCCCGTAGCAACGATACACGGTGCTGCAAGGAAGGCAGTCAAGGCATCGTGATCTGTGCTCGCAAAAGGAACGACTTGCACGCAGGAGCCGAGATCTGGATCGAGTGCAGAAAGTATCTTTGCAAAAACGCGCGGAGTGACCGAATCGTGTGTCGATGGTTTGACGAGAACCGGCGAGCGCAACACGAGTGGTGCAAGCATGGCAAGGATCGTCGGCATTGGAATCGCGCCTGCGAGCAAGATGGCCGTAGAGTCAAACCCGGACACCCGACACGAAGAAGTTTGGTCCATTTTGTCGAGGGGGCCAAGCTCGCGTTCGATGAGTTGGCGCAATGTCGCGCCGTTCCAGGCTGCAAATCCGCGCGCCAGGCCCTCGCGCGTGGTTTCCGGGGAAAATCCTACTGCGCTCGGAAGTTCGCCGGCGAGTGTGATTCGCGCGGCGGATTGGGGGTCGCGCAAATCATCCAAAACGCGAGATAGACATTCGACAATTTTTTGTGTCGGTTGTTCGAGTAGATACCGACGTGCGTCACACACGTTTTTTTGGATTTTGATTCTTTCAGCGGCGTTCACGTGCATTCTCCAAGAGTAAAGCGTCGGCGGCGATCGAGCAGCCGCGTGTTTCGGCACCGGTTTGTCGTCCGAGAACTTCAAAGCCGTCCGCTATTTTTCGTCCGATGTCTGCGGTTTGCAAAGCGATGAGGCTGCCCGTGTTGGCGAGATCGAAGATGCGGAGGATGCCGATTTCGCCGTCGGGAACCTCGCGGTCTGTTTCAGAGTCGATGCACAGGACGCGTGTCCAAGGCGGCCCGAGTTTGCGTCGAGGTTGTTCGGGAGCGAGCAAATTCGAATCGTAGAATTGACTGCCGAGTTCGGTCATGCCGTATTGATTGACGATGTGCGACGAATCAACACCAAAGTGCGTCGAAAGGAGAGCATATAGTTCTGCGGCAGGATACTCGCGCGATCGGCCCTTGAAGCCGCCGGTTTCGAGGATTCGCGATCCGGGAGGAAGCTGCAAGCGCAGCTTGCGCTCCCGCAATGCATCGAGGCAATGCACGAACGAAAAAGCCGTACCGAGCAATGCCACCGGCGTTCGTTGCGAAATCGATGTTTCGAGTTCGGAGATCAGTGCGGCGATTTCGAGTTTGCCTTGGCGCAAGAAGAATTGGGATTTTGCAAAGTGGAGTCGAGCGGCGGCGGTTGAAAACATATGCGACAGCGACGAGTCGGGAGCTTCCTGCGCATCTGCCGCCAAGAAAAAGGCATTGCACTTTTTTGGATCGATATCCGGGAAAAGATGGCGTGCAAAGGTCGGCAAGAGTGAAGCTTCATAAAGCTCGAGCGTGTCGAGATGCAACTCGCCGCGCTTTGCGGCCGTCGATCCGCTGGTGCGAAAAACGTGAACCGCATTCTCCGACGGAAACGAGGTGAGGGTGAGCGTCTTGAACGCCTCCGTAGGAACGGAGGGGATTTCTTTCCAGCTCTGTATGGAATCGGGAGTCTTGGGAATCTTTCGACAATAATTTGCGTAGCTCTCGCAGTGTTTGAACTGAAAACGGAAACAGGCAAGGCTGAGTTCTTCGAAGCGCGCTTCGTTCGGGATCCAATTTTTAGGCTCACTTGCTTCCTGCATCCAAGCGAGAATGCGCGTGTCGAGATCGCGGCGTTGCGGATCGGTGTTGGTTTTCATCGAGGGAAACACTCGATTACGACTCCGAGTGCAAAGTCGAGGATTTCTTTTTCGATCGAAAGCGGCGGAGTGATGCTGAGCACCTGATTTTGATCGCCCGATGCGAGCAAGATCACACCACGTTCGAGGGCTCGTGTGCAAACTTGCAATGCCGTGTCGCCCGAGTCGCATTCGATGCCGATCAAGAGACCGCGCCCGCGTACGTCGCGAACACGGGCATGATTTCCGAGGGAAGAACGTAATTTTGCGAGTGCTGCCACGCCGAGTTTGGCGGAGTTTTCGATCCAGCCTTCGTGGTGCAGAGCTTGGATCGAAGCAAGTGCCGCTGCGCAACCGAGGGGATGTCCGAGAAACGTTTGTGTGTGTAGTGCTTCGCCGTGTGAAGGCGGCCACCGATCCAGGATTTCCGCGCGCCCCAGACAAGCCGAGATGGGCATTCCCGAGGCAAGGCCTTTGCCGACGCAAAGCAAATCGGGAATGACTGCCTCGTGTTCGCAGGCAAACCATTTTCCCGTCCGACCGAATCCTGTGTAGACCTCGTCGCAGATCAGGAGCCATCGCTTTTGATCGCAAAGTTCACGCAATGCGCGCAAAAATCCATCCGGCGGAATGCGTTCGCCACCGCGTCCTTGAATCGGTTCGACGATGACGGCACCGACGGGCTCAGGGCAGGCTTGCGCAGCACCGAGCACGCTTTCCGTAACACCAAATTGTGCAAAGGAGGTTCGCTTGCGAATTTGTGCAGCAAACGGTTCGCGGAAGAACGGACGCCAGGTTGTGTCGAGTGCGCCGAGAGTGAGCCCGTGATATGCGGACGTGAAGGCTACGATGCCGGCACGACCCGTGACGAGCTGTGCCGTTTTGAGGGCGCCTTCGACGGCGTCGGAACCCGAGGAACCCAGAATGGCTTTGGCCGGCACACCTCCCGGATACAGAGCGCAAAGTGCTTCGAGGAGTTCGACTTTGATTTGCGGCGGATCGACGTCGCCCATGGCGTGGAGCAGATTTTGCGCTTGGCGCTCGATCGCAGCGACGATCGCTGGATGGCGATGTCCTACGTTCGTAACCCCGAAGCCTGCCGTGAGGTCAAGGAAGCGATTGCCGTCGGCATCCCAAACATTGGAAGCCTGTGCGCGTTCCCAAAAAATCGGCGGTACAGGATCGAGGCAAGTGATATTGCGCGACTCGACGCGGGCCAAGCGCGTTGCGAGTTCACGCGAACGCGGGCCGGGAATTTCGGTTTGAAGGAGCGGCAGTTCCGAATGCATTGTGGAGATCGAATCGTCCTCGAGTTTGAATTTCGGTGGGATCTTAAAATGCGATTGCGTGGTCGGCAAACGCGCACGGTGCTTGGGGCGTGCGTGTGTCGCGGGTACAATGAAGCGATGCAAAACACTCTACCGACTTCTGCGACCAAGACCCACGCTGTGCCGTCGAGCAGCGCAAACGCCAAGACGCAGCAGGAAACGCAGTTACGCCTGCGTGCAGGCAAGCTCGCCTTGGCGCTTGGCATTCTGATTTTTATCGGGAAATGGATTGCGTATTTCTTGACGGAATCGATGGCGGTTTACTCGGATGCCATGGAATCGGTGGTGAACGTTACGGCGGGGTTGATGCTCCTGTATAGCCTGCGCATCGCCGAGCGGCCCGCCGATCACGATCATCCGTACGGCCACGGCAAAATCGAGTTTTTTTCTGCGGGCATCGAAGGCGCAATGATTTGCTTTGCGGCGGTGCTGATCTGTCTCGAAGCCGTACGCAGTCTCGTGGAACATCGCCGCATCGAGCACCTCGATGCGGGTTTCCTTATTCTGGCTGTCGCTTCTGTGTGTAATGGGTTGCTTGGTTTGTATCTGTTGCGCATCGGGAAGAGCACGCACTCGATCGCGCTCGTCGCAGACGGAAAACATCTTCTTGCGGATGTGTACACGAGCATCGCCGTCCTCGGAGGTTTGCTTGCCATTTGGATGACGGGCTGGTTGTGGCTCGATCCGCTGATCGCCTTTGCAATGAGTGGTTTGATTTTGTTCGAGGGCGGAAAGCTGGTGCGCAGCGCGATCGCCGGTTTGATGGACGAAGCGGACCCAAACATTTTGGAGAGATTTGTGTCGGCGATCGAAGCGCATCGTGCGCCGTGGCATATCGATGTGCATAGTTTGCGCGTTCGACGTTCTGGACGCAGACATCATCTCGATATGCATCTTTGCTTGCCGCGCTATTTCGACATCGAGCGTGAGCATCAGATCAACGATGCGCTCGAAAGGATGCTTTTCCAAGCACTTGGCGTCGAGGGAGAAGCCATCTTTCACTTTGATCCCTGTCGTCCGCGTCAATGCTCGACTTGCATGATGTCCGATTGCAAGCTGCGAAGCGCACCTTTCGAAGGCAGATCTCCGATTACACTTGAAAGTGCCACACGAGAGGACGAAACGCTCGACGGAGGAATTCCGGTAAGTCAGCTAGGGGCGTCATGAGCGCATTGCGTGAAACGGTTGGCGTTGCGCTCGGTTCGAATCTCGGCGATCGCGCCCGATTTTTAAGGAATGCCGCTGCGGAGCTGGCAGCTCTGCCCGAGGTGTTTGGTCTGCGCGGCTCCGCGATCTACGAAACGACACCATGGGGTGTCGGCGCAGCGTCGCCTCCGCAAGAGAACTATTTCAATGCGGTCGTCGTGTTTGAAACGGTGCTTACGGCGCACGATTTGCTTGGTGTTTTGCTTGCGATCGAATGTCGTGCGGGTCGCGTGCGCACCGTGCAGCGCAACGCGCCGCGCACTTTGGATTTGGATTTGCTTTTTTATGGTGCGTGCCGCCAAAGTGATTCCGAGCTCGTGCTTCCGCATCCTCGCCTTGCCGAGCGCGCCTTCGTCCTGCTCCCGCTCTGCGACTTGATGCCGGACTGGAGGCATCCCGCGCTGGGAGAAAGTGCCAAGGCGCTGCTTCAGCGTTGTTCAGATCGGCAGCAAGCGCATTTTTCGAGTCTGCTTATTCCTTAGTTTGGAAGTCGGGAATTTGACAGAGTTTTTCGCGAACTCTATTTAATGCCTCCAAAAAGGTGGTCATCAGGATGTCGAACCAGTCCCAAAAAGCGTTGTCCAAAGAGGTCTTGTCCGCTCTGCAGAGTGGAGAACTTGAAAATTTAAGTGCCCAAGAAATTCTGACTTGGGGAATCAAGAATTTTCATCCGAAGCTTTCGCTTTCGTGTTCATTCGGTCAGCCGGAGGGGCTCGTTTTGCTCGACATGATGAATCGCATTGAACCGGGCGCGCGTGTTTTCGTGCTCGACACGGGACGTTTGCATCAAGCGACCTACGACCTGATTGATCGCGTTCGCGATCGTTACGACAAAGAGATCGAAGTGCTTTTTCCGGATCGCGAGGCGGTTGAAGAACTCGTGCAAAAAAACGGAATGAATCTTTTCTATGAATCGATCGAGAAACGCAAGCTTTGCTGCGAAGTGCGCAAAGTGCGTCCGCTCAACCGTTATCTGGCGACGCTCGATGCGTGGGTGAGCGGATTGCGCCGCGATCAAAACGTGACGCGCACAAAAACACGCAAAGTCGAGATCGACGGTGCACACGGGGGCATCGTGAAACTCAACCCGCTCGCCGACTGGACGCGCGAGCAAGTGCTCGATTACGTAAAGCAGCACAATGTGCCAGTGAATCGCCTACACCAAGAAGGGTATCCGTCGGTGGGCTGTGCGCCTTGCACGCGCGCGATTCGCGAGGGGGAGTCGCTCCGTGCGGGCCGTTGGTGGTGGGAAAACGCCGAAACCAAAGAATGCGGAATCCACTCCGTCGAATCCGACGGATCCGGGATCTAGGAAGCCTCTGTCCATTCCACGGATGGACTCTTTTTGTAAAACCAGATGGATGATTTCCGTCGGTGGTCGGAGAAAAAGAACTCGCATTCCTGAAGCGGAATGAAGCCGAGAGCCCCGAGGTGCGAGATCCATTTTTCAAAGGTGGCATGCTCTCCAGGCGATGCCGCTTTGCGTCCAAAGCCAGCAAACGAAAGGCAACCAAGACGCAAGAAAGACGCAAATCAAAGCGAGCGATGGATGTCTTCCGAAAAGGAATAAAACAAAGTCTTGAATCAAGGCTAAACTCTTTCCATCCGATGCAGTCAAGAGAGCGTGGGGCTGCGCCTGTTCACTTGCGAAAAATCGAGACCAAGGAAGAGCAAAGCGGCGAGGCCGGGTGAGCAGAAAAGTGAAATTGCAAAGCACGGAGAGGAGAATGGGAATGCAACGCACGAATCGAAAAAGTTTTTTTCTTTCGCTCGTTTTGAGCTTGGGTTTCTTTGGTTTGACGACAGTTGCGCCGGCTACGGCGGAGGAAGGTGCCACGGTTCGTGAGAAGCTCCGCACCTTTGCGCTTCCGACGCAAGGTGGGCAATGTGCGGCGACGGCCGGATTGTCGAGGGAGTCGATCGACGGAACGCATGCGGCATTTCTGCTCTCTCAAGTTGCAGCGAATGCCGACGCCGAACAGCAAGCCACCGCAACGACGGACGGTGTGCTGAATGGGCGCGGTTACAACTACGGCCCTGACCCGGGCAATTCCGACTTTGTGCTGGTGCAGCGCGAACTCGAACTCATGCGTCAATCCCAATCCAAATAGTGCAAACTGTGGAGCGGCCGCTTTCCATCCGGGCGGTCGTGCGGTGTTCGCTAAGCTCGGGCGCGCGCAAGCTGCTGCGCTTTGCGAGAGCCCTTGTTTCGGCGTAGGTCGAGAGAAGGGGTTTGCGTTTTCTCAGACATTCTTCGTGCGCCGGATTTGCGCGTAGGTTTCGCAGGTTGCGTTGGCAGAGTGGACTTGTTTCATACAAATATGTGACACGAGTCCACTCTGCGGACGAAGTACTTCGATCTACACCGGGAAGTAACTGTGACGCCATTTTTCTCGAATCGTTCTCGCCGCTTCACTGCCGTTCTCGCGTTGCTTTGGGCGCTTTTGACACTGACCGTTAGCGCAGGGCGACTCTTCCATCTTTTCGAGACGTCCAATCTACCAATAAGTGTGTATACCTTTGCTGGGAATACGGTCGTGCAATCCGTGACGGCAGCGGCCACTTCGTCGGGTATTGCACTGGGGGATCGGGTGCTGCGCGTCGATGGCGAGCCTGCCGAAAGATGGTTTCGCAGTTCGGCGCACGAAGTGTTGTGGCAGGGCGTGCCCAACGTTTATGAAGTCGAGAAGTACGACGGACGAGTCGCGATCATACCGCTTGGTCCGAGGTTGGCTTCCGAGGGAAGTTTTCGCACGGTAGTTTTCGATGCCTGGTTGATCGTCGTAGGGCTCATCTTCCTTGGCATGGGACTCTGGGTATGGCGAGCACGAAAGGATCGCGCAGAATCTTGGGCCTTCCTTTTGCTCTGTGCATTCACGGCAGCGCAGTTGTTTTTGATCCGCACGAGCAGTCTTGGCTGGTCGTATCTTGCAACGACGGTGAATCCCTGTTTTGTGGCGGCGGCCACCTTTCATTTCATCACCTTGTTTCCGATGGAGCCCGCCTGGGTGCTGCGTCGTCCAGGTTTTCGTGCGGTTCCGTATTTGCTTGCATTTTATTTCGGCGGATTGGTTCTGTTTCAGGATTTCTTGCACGTCCCACATGCCTTGCTCAGTTGGGGAATTTTCACGTTCACGAACGGCGTCTGCACGCTCGCTTTGGTTTCCTTCGCCATCGAGCGGCGCAGAGCTCGCGCGGAAGGGGAAGGTCTTGTCGCGGATCGTGCCGACGTCATTTTGCTCGCAGCGTTGGTCAGCTATTTGCCGATTGCAGTCAATCTCTTTGCACAGATTTTTTTACGCACGACATTCCCGGTGGTTTTTGCTTTCGGCTGGCTGTTTGTCATGCCGATCGCGACATCTTACGCAATTTTGCGTAGGAAAGGTTTGTTTGAGCTACGTCAAGTTGCAAAATCGTCGGCAAGCTATGGCGCGGCGAGTCTTGCAATCACGGGTTTGTTCGCTCTGCTGATTTATTTTTCGTACTCCGTCGCATTTGGTTCTAGCTTGCAAAAGCGTTCGGCCTGGATCGAAGGCACTTTCATTGTGTTTGCGATCTTGTTGTTCAATCCCGTGCGCATCCGTTTGCAGAATCTCGTCGATCGTGTTTTTGATCACAATCGCGCGCGTTACCGACGGGCCGTGAAAGAAATTTCCGATGCCTTGGCTTCGATGCTTTCCATTCAGGAAATCGTACGTCGGGTGCTGTCTGCTTTGACCGATACGATGGGTCTCGAGCGTGCCATGATTTTGCTTTTCGACGACAAAAAAGAATCTTTGCGTTGCGTCGCTGCGCAAGGCGACTGGGGCGACGAGGTGCTTGATTTTCAAATTGCTGCGGATCATCCGCTTGTCGAGCAACTTTGGAATCGTCGCGAGGAGTTTTCACGTCTCGACTTCGATGAGGATTTCGATGTCGAGGAGCGAGAGGCATGTCGCAATGTATTTGACACGCTCGGAATCCAACTGATCGTTCCGATCCTTTTCGGTGTCAATTTGTTCGGAGTGATTGCCGTTGGAAAGAAAATTTCGAGAGATCGTCTTGTCGCCGATGACCGTCAACTTTTGAATACGCTCGCCAATCAAAGTGCGATTGCCATCGACAATGCAAAGGCGTACGACAACATTGCTCGTCTCAACGAAAGTCTCGAACAGCGCGTTGAAGAGCGCACGCGCGAGCTGCGTGAAACGCAAGCGCAATTGATTCAGAATGAAAAAATGGTTTCTTTGGGTCAGCTCGTGGCGGGTGTAGCGCACGAACTCAACAATCCAATCGGCTATGTGCATGCGAACCTGCAACTCATCGAGGACTATGTGCACAAGTTGGAAGATCCATCTCTCTCCGACGAAAAACATGCACGTGCCCAAGATGCACTTGAGCGCCTGATTGCGCGCAGTCGAGAAGGTACGCAGCGCGTCAAAGCAATCGTCGAGGATCTGCGTACGTTTTCGCGTCTCGATCTTGCCGAAGTGCAAGAAGCGGATTTGCACGAGTGTATCGAGCGTACGATTTCGCTCATCGAGCACCGTATGAAAGATGGAATCTGCATCGTGCGCGATTATGGCGAGTTGCCGCGCGTGCGTTGCTTCGTCGGACGGCTCAATCAAGTTTTCATGAATCTACTCGTAAATGCGTATGATGCCTTGGAGGGACGAGGCGAGATCCGCATCAAAACGCGTCCGTCTACCGACGGTGTCGTACTCGAGTTTTCAGATACGGGTCCAGGTATTCCCAAGGAAATTCAGAATCGACTCTTCGAACCCTTCTTTACGACGAAGGCAGTTGGTCAAGGTACGGGGCTCGGGCTTTCGATTTCCCACAGCATCATCGAGAGTCACGGAGGAAAGATCTCAGTCCGGTCGACACCAGGAAGTGGCACAACGTTTCGCATCGAATTGCCACTCGACATTCCGCACGAGATTCTTCAAAAAAAGGAAGCAATCCACTCGCGAGGCATGCAATGAAAAAAGAGCAGCGTGAAAAAATCGTTGCGCTCGACAAGCGTTATGTTTGGCATCCCTACACCTCGATGCAGGACTATCAGGAAACGGATCCGCTCGTGATCGAGCATGCGCAAGGTGCACGGCTTTTCGATTTCGACGGCCATGTTTATCTCGATGGAAATTCTTCTTGGTGGGTTTCGACGCTCGGACATGCTCACCCACGCCTCGTTGCGGCACTGAAGAGACAAGCCGATGAGCTTTGTCATGTATCGCTTGCAGGAGTGACGCATCGCAATGCTGCCGAACTTGGCGAAGCGTTGTGTCGCATCGCGCCGCCGGGGCTCACACATGTTTTTTACACCGACGATGGATCGACTGCGGTCGAGATGGCGCTTAAGGCATCGCTGCAATATTGGGCGCAGAACGGACGTCCCGCGCGCAAGGAATTTCTTGCACTCGAAGGCGCATTCCACGGCGAAACGCTTGGCGTAACATCGCTTGGAGGAATTGCGGCTTTCCACGATGCTTTCGAAGGGAATGCAATACGCTGCACGCACCTGACATCTCCGTGTGTATCGCTTGAGCGATCCCTAGACGAACTCGAGGCGACTTTGCGTCGCATGCAGGATCGCATTGCGGCTTTGGTGATCGAGCCGCTCGTGCAGGGCGCAGCCGGAATGCGCATTTATGCAGAGGAGTACTTGCGTGCCGCACGTGCTCTTTGCGATCGCTACGACACTTTTTTGATTTGCGATGAAGTTTTTACGGGCTATGGACGCACAGGAAAGCAGTGGGCTTGTGATCATGCAAATGTGTCTCCCGATTTTCTTTGTACGGCCAAGGGCTTCACGGGTGGCGTTTTGCCGATGGCCGCGACGCTCGTGAACGAGCGTGTGTATTCCGGGTTTCTCGGTGCTCGGGAGCGAACGTTTTATTACGGACATTCGTTTTGCGGCAATCCGCTCGGCGCTGCGCTGGCACTCGAAGTGCTACGCATTTTTGAGGAAGAGGCGATCCTGCAGAATGCAGTGCCGAAGATGCGTCGAATCGCCGAATTTTTCGAATCCTTCCAGAATTACGAAGGTGTCCAGAAGCCGCGTGCTTTGGGCATGATCGGTGCGCTTGATCTCGACGGAGACGCAACGGGGTATCTCGCGCATGCAGGCTGGGAAGTGTATGCAGAGGCGCGGAGGCGCGGTGCCTATTTGCGTCCATTGGGAAACGTCGTGTACATGACACCCGCTCTGACAATATCAGACACTGAACTGTGTCGCTTGTTGGAAATTTTTCAGGAAAGTGTGGAACGGGTGCTGGAGCGTGGCCGGCGCAAGGCGTAGAGATCGCCGATTTGCCTGCGGACGGAGAAGAGATGGCAGACGCAAGAAAAGTCGCGTCCGAGAAAAGACGAAGTGAAGAGCGAAGCAAGAAAGAGAAAAAGCGAGATCTGAAAATGCAAAGGGAGCGACGTGTGCCAAACGAAACGAGCTGAGTCGTGCGCAAAGGGGAAAGCTTGTTTTTGCGTCACACTTTTTTGTGTTCTCCTCGGGCTGGTGAATCTTGCGTACGCGGAAGAAAAGAAAAGTGCAGAGCAGGATTTGAACGGTTTTGCGATTACGCGCCCTCTCGTGGCGCGTGAGAAAATTCTCGCCGGTGGACCTTCGCGAGATGGAATCCTTCGCGTCGACCACCCGCAGTTTGCGTCGATTGCGCAAGCGGACTGGGTTGCGGCGGACACGCCGGTGATCGGCGTTTGTATCGGTGACGAAGCGCGTGCGTATCCCATCCATTTGCTCGAGCGACATCAAGTCGTCAACGATCGTTTTGGGTCGACACCAATCGTTGTTACATATGATCCGATTGCAGGCAGCCCTCTCGTGTACCGACGCAGCGTGAGCGGACGCGTACTGACCTTTGGCGTTTCGGGTCTGATCTACAATGCGAATTTCTTGCTCTACGATCTCGAGACCGAAAGTCTTTGGTCGCAGTTTCTCGGCAAGGCGATTGCGGGTCCGCTCGCAGGCACCGAGTTGCAACGCTTGGCTGTGCACCAAGAGCCGGCCGCAGCTTGGTTCAGCCGCAACCGAAATTCGAAAGTCTTGATGCGTCCGTTACCCGAAAAGATCGATTATTCACAAAGTCCATTTCAGCGTTACTGGACCGAGGATCGCATTCCTTTTCCCGTGGAAGGAAAAGATGAACGCTTTCATCCCAAAGAACTTGTCGTCGGTGTGAGCAAGGACGGAAAACATCGGGCCTATCTTGGTTCGTTTCTCACCGCGCATCAAAAAACGGTGGTCGATCGCTTCATGGATCGCGAGATCAAACTCAATTATTTTCCGGATCTCGCTTTGTTTTCGTGGGATGCGCCGGATGACGTGCAAGTTACCGAGGCGTACTGGTTTGCCTGGAAAGCTTTTTATCC
>JADFDR010000129.1 GCA_018262735.1 Geobacter sp. | reverse complement strand
GTACAGCGTGCAGATTTTGAATCGACGTCGCAATTCGGTGTCCGTCGGGCTCGATTGCGATCCGGCGACGGAAGTAGGCTGCGAGGAGACGTCGCGCTTTGCGTATTTCAATCGGCAGATCATCGTCGAAGATGCGCTTGGCACGCCGACGCCATTCGACGGAAACGTGCGCAATCAATTGGCGAAAATTTATCCCTATCCCAAAGTGTCGCTTGCTCTGCATTTGAGTGGTGCGTTTGCGCCGACGTATGCGGCGCGCGTCGTCGTGCATTATCCACCGACGAAAGTTTCCAAAATCATGAATGTCTATGCCGATCATGCTCCGCGCGGGGATACGACGCTGGTTTGGAGTGACGACGGCGCGGGCGCGATCACGATCGATTTCGTCAATCCGCTTGCAGATGTCCAGCGCATGGCGCCGTTCGTATCGATCGCTTTCAAGCCCCTGCCGGAGACGTTTGGTGCCAATCGCATCGTGCCGACGGATTTCTCGATCGTATCCGGTGTGTATTACAGGCAAGACGGCAGCGAACATACATCTCATCCGGGCTGGAAGATCGTGCAAGCCATTCGCTGAAAACAAAACACAAAAATGAGTTATTCGAGTCGCTTTGCTTGATGTCAAGAAGCGAAGAGAGCGAGAAGTGTTTCTTTCGTACAAGAGCGCTTCGCAAAGTCGCAGGACGACATCGAGAGATCGGTGAGCTGATCGCCGGATGCGTAGGGATTCGAGAGTTCGGGATCAAACGTGAGGGGATAGAGAAGGGTAGGGCGAGAGTTTGATGGGGCAGCAAGCGAACAAAGCAAGTTCATGGCGAAAGATTTTGGTGTTGGCGCTGGTGGGGCAGATCCTTTTTGGCGCGGTCCCAGCGGAGTCTGCCGTCGGTGGAGATCTCGCTTCGACGGCGCCAAACATGCGCGGTGTGACTCCCAGTACGAACTCCGCAGCGAGCGCGCAAGTGACGGCCTTCGATGGTTCGGCGCGCCGCTCGATTCCGATCGAAGTTTCGCCGGGCACGGGCGGTGTAGCGCCACAGCTTGCGCTCGCCTACAGCAGCTCGAACACTCAAGATTCGTGGGTGGGCTACGGCTGGTCGCTCGGATTGAGCGCCATCTCGCGTTCGCTCAAGAAGGGGATTCCAGCTTATCTCGACACACCGTCGAAAACGGAATCGCAATTTGATTCATTTGATAATGATGCGTCACAATGGAGTGTCAGCGGTGGGGCGCCGGTCACAACCGACACAACCGATCATGTAGAGGGAACGGGTTCGCTCGTGCAAGACAAAACGGGCGGCGGATCGCATGCAATCTGGCGCAACGACCTGGGCGGGATGGATCTTCGAAACAGCATTGTGTCGATTTGGGCCAAGGTTTCGGATGCAAATCGAATTTCCCGTGATGGGTTTCGTCTGATCCTTTCGAGTGAGACGGGTGGATGGCTTCCGGAAAACAATGAGACCTGGGGCGTGTATGTTCGCACGTATGCTCCGAACTTTTTTGAACCCAAGATCCAAGTTGTTTCCCAGGAGTGGGTTCGCGTGTCATGGGATTTGCGTCGCTTTTCCAGTTTGAGTCAAGGCACTGGAGTCAATCTTGCGCAAGTGCATTTTCTTGCGATTCAGGGACTCGATGCCGATACCGAACACTACACAATTCAGTTTGACGATATGAAAATCGAAAAGATTTTGCGTGATGATTCCTGGGTACTATCTACTTTTGAATTCGACAGTGCTCATTGGCATGATACCCATGCGGCCAGCAATCTTTCCGATCCTGTTTCGGGTGGCTTCTCCAGCCGAGACATCGGATTTTTGCAACAAAAAAGACCAAAAAATACGGCAAACGCAATTTGGCGTAATGATCTCGGTGGCCTAGATCTTCGCGGTAAGGTGATTTCTGTTGCTGTCCGTATGTCTGCGATCAATGTGTTGCGTCCTGATGCCGGCATTCAGTTGGTGCTTTCGGATGAAGCAGGCGCATGGTTGCCGAGTAAGCGATCGGTTTGGGAGGTGCCGACGGTCTACATTCACCATGACGGAATTTGGATGCGCATTTATTGGGATTTAAGCACTGCACCGAAATCGGTTGCTGGTGGCGGTGTCGATCTTTCGCGTGTTCATTTTCTTGGGATACAGGGCATCAATAAAGCGACTACGGCAGAGCACACGATGTCTTTCGATTGGTTGAGAGTGGATGATCGCAGCGTGCCTAATACGCGTATGGATTCTTTTACGCTCGACGGAGAGGAGTTGATTCCAGCAAGCAACGGTCGCTTTCGCACACGTCATGAATCCTTTGCGCGGATCGAGCGCCTGCCCAACGGTGGTTGGGAAATACATGCAAAAGATGGTTCGGTTTCGCGATATGGATTTTATACGGATACTCTTTCAGGTGTCGCTATGCCGCGCTTTCAGGATGCAACGGGCGAACGGGTTTTTTCATGGTTACTTACCGAGCGCGAAGATTTGAACGGCAATGCTTTCCGTGTGATTTATCACAATCCGGATGGCGGAAACGAATTTGTGTACCCCAAAGAAATCCGGTACACGCTTCGCTCAAAAACTCCTGGTCGGCTCGGTGGTGGGCTTCAGAGTCTTAATTCTTCGTCACCTAATTCCATCGATCGAATCGTGCGTTTTCATCTCGAGAACACAGAGCGCCCCGATCAAAGTCGCGCCTTCATCACGGGGCTTGATCAGAAACAAAAGCGGCGTTTGCAATACATCGATGTGATGATCGGCGATGTTGCGCATACAGGCTCCCTCGTTCGTCGCTATGAACTGCAATACACCGCAAGTCCAGATACGGGGCGTTCGCTACTCCAAAAAGTGTTGTTTCGTGGAGTGGATGCACTGAGTGCCAATCCATCGCTGCCGCTCGAAGAACGTTTTGAGTATAGATCCAATGTCACCGACGGAAAAGCAGGTTGGGTAAAAGTGACATGGCCGCGGCCTGCTCATCTTGAGTTTGTTACGGATAAGCGCCAGGATCGCGGCGTCCGGCTTGCCGATGTCAACGGGGATGGCCTTCCCGATTTGTTGCGGTGGGCTGCGAGTGCGCAAGCCTCGTATCCCGTAGATCCTTTTTGGATGGGAGAAAACGGAATTTACTTAAATTCCGGTAGTGGTTTTTCATCGCGGCCCTCCGACGTGTATCGGTTTCCTCCCTGCTCCACTCCTTCTCCATATGGCGATTATGGACTTTTTGCTTATCAAAATTCCAACGGTGCATCGTTTCCAACGGGCACATGGGCCGAAGATTTGACGGGAGATGGACGCGCGGATCTCGTTCAGCGCTATTTCTACATGACGTACTCCGTGATGCTGGAAGTGCGCCCAACCTCCCCATCTGCGTGGCGCGGTAGTTCGGCGGGCTTTGTGAAGCCACCGTCGGTTTTTAATCTCCCGTTTAATCTCAGTACACGGGGTGATGTGGACAGTTCGGGGGTGATTGGTGCGCGCGGTGGTCATGCCGACTTTGCAGATATGAATGGTGACGGTCTGCCGGATCTGGTGATGCGAGGCAGCATGCGTCAGGTAAACAATGCGGTGAATACATGGAATTATGTAGCCGAAAATCAAGGAGATTTAAACTTTGAGGCACCGCTTTGGCGTTACGAGGGAGGTCGGGTTATCGGCGGAAACACAAAAACTTTCTCAGCTTCATCACAACATTATCAACCTTGTGTCGGATCAACGGTGGAAGCCGATTGCGCTGTTTATTACTTGCATGGTTCCGCAAGTAGAACTTTCTACTGGGAGAAAGACTTCACGAATGGAATTTTCGATATCGATTTGAATAGTGATGGACTTGCGGATCTTGCTGTCTCAGCAGAAGGGAGTGCGTGTCCTGGAAGTAGTGTGATTTGCCCCTATGGTTCGTACTCAGGCGCAACGAAACTCAACAACGGGCGCAAGGGTTACATCGATGCTGCAGAATGGAATTTTCCGACGGAGTTTTTCAAGTTCAACTCGGACTACAGCGGGGTCATCACGCGCGATATGGGTGTGCGCATGGCGGATATCAATGGCGACGGTCGAGTCGATGTCGTAAAGGCAGCGCCTGCAGCGCTCGGCGGACAAAAGATTTGGTTAAACGACGGCGATGCTGGGCAAGTCGGTGATCCTACACCGTGGAAGGTTACAACCGATTGGGCGCTTCCGGCGGGAGTGTTGGCGATCGATGGGAAAAGTCGTGACGATGGACTTCGTTTCGTAGATCTCGATGGCGACGGGATGGTCGACATTTTGGTTGAAAACAAAGATACGCATGATGTGTATCTGCACCGCGGCGAAGTGCCGGATGTGATGACGCGCGCGACATCGCTGCAAGGCGGAGTAGTCGAATATGGCTATTTGTCATCGACGAAGTTTTTGCATCTGGGTAGCGACGGACAGCCCGATCTTCCGATGGTTCGGCAAGTGGTTTCCGAAGTGCGCGTGTACGACGGACGCAGTACGACGAGGCGCTCGACGTATTCGTATCAAGATGGCTTGTATGCGGCGCCGGAGCGCGAATTTCGCGGCTTTGCGACGGTGGTAGAGACGCAGCACGGTGTTGGTGGTGAAGAGGCAGTGACTACGACGCGCTATCACCAAGATGCCGCGAAATCGGGATTGATCGCGTCGTGTGAAGTGCGCGATGAGAACGGGGCTCTTTGGGCGCTTGAAAAAACCGAGTATGTCGAAGACGATGTGGTGCCGTTTGTGACACTCGTGAAGGCGCAAGAAAGCTACGAGTACGACGGCTACGGCGATCCACTGACGGCGCCTTCCGCGCGCGTTCATCGAACCGAATATGTGTATGACGGACCGGCGGGCAACGACGCCAACGCGGTCTACGGAAATCTCACGCGCATTGTCGAAAAGGGAGAGGCGGTGTCGCAGGATCGCGTGACTGAGATCGAGTATCTCGTGAATCCAAATCTTCATCTTGTCGATCGCGTGGCACGAAAGGTGGTTTCGAGCGCGGGAAGCCCTTCGCCGGCCGCGGAGGTGCGGCTTTTCTATGACGGCGCAGAAGATGGATCGACGCTTCCCAGTGTCGGACAAATTACAAAAACCGAAGCGATCAATCCCGGCGGCCTGAATCGCATAGGGCGTGTTGAGTACGACGAATA
>JADFDR010000128.1 GCA_018262735.1 Geobacter sp. | reverse complement strand
AGTGCGATGTCAAACGAGTTACGCTGGGCTTTCTGGGCCGCCAAGGAAAGTGCATACAAATTAATGCGTAGGATGGATCGCAGCATTTTTTTCTCGCCACAAGCGTTTTCGGTGCGACTCGAAGAGGATGCGTTTGGCTACTTTGGCAGCGTGGCTTTTGCGGAAGATTTTTTCCCGGTGCGCATCGCGCGAATTGTGCCGCAGGCCGGAGCGGCGTCCGGCGTCGCATTGCACGCCATGTGCACGTTGCGCGCACTTGCCGCGAATTCGTGGTTTGCGGGCGTAGCGGAAATCGAAACATTACGCGACGCACAGGAGTTGGCGCTTTCGGCGAGTGTGGCCGTGCGGCGTCTTGCGCAGCGGACGGCTGCAAAGATGTTTCAGATCGACCCGACACGTATTCGTGTCGAACGAGATGAAGACCGTGTTCCGTATTTTGATTGTGCCGATGCCGACCTGGATGTCTCGCTTTCGCTTGCGCATCACGGTCGTTTCGTAGCTTTTTCGTGTACAGCGCCAACACTGAATCTTGTCGACGGGAGAGCTGCATGAGCAAGATTACGCCGATTCGCTGTCTGGGGATCGTCAATCGCGGCGAGGCGGCCATGCGCTGTATTCGCGCCGTGAAGTCGCTTCGTGTGCAGGAAGGCTCGAATATACAAGTGCTCGCGTTGTACACGGACGTGGACTCCGACGCTCCCTTTGTGCGTCATGCCGACCTCGCTCTTCGTCTCAAAGTAAAAACGACACCGGTCGCGGCTTATCTCGATCACGATCTCTTGATCGAAACATTGCGTCGGGGCGGGGCCGATGCCGTATGGCCGGGCTGGGGCTTCGTCGCGGAGCACGCCGAATTTGCGGATCGTATTGAGCGTGAAGGAATGCGTTTTTTAGGTCCGTCGGGCGATACGATGCGTCGGCTCGGCGACAAGATCGCTTCCAAATTACTTGCTGAAAGCGTACACGTTCCTGTGACGGCATGGAGCCAAGGCTGCGTCGAAGGCGAAGATGACGCGGCGAGCTGGGGCGCAAAGATCGGTTACCCGCTCGTCGTGAAGGCGTCTGCCGGCGGTGGCGGTCGCGGTATTCGCATGGTGGAAGGCGAAGCAGGGCTGATCGATGCGTTTCGTTCGGCGCGTTCCGAGGCGCGCAATGCGTTTGGCGACGACCGTCTTTTCATGGAGAAGAAAGTTAGCGGTGGCCGACACATTGAAGTGCAGGTTGCGGCCGATCGGCACGGAAACGTGATTGCTTTGGGTTGTCGCGATTGTTCCGTGCAACGCAGACACCAAAAAGTGATTGAAGAAGCTCCGCCGGCAGGATTGACCGCGACGCAGCTTCGTGATTTGCAGGAATGCGCGGTACGGCTTGCGTCGCACGTTGGTTATTCCGGTGTTGGCACCGTCGAATTCTTGGTGACGAATCGAGAGTTTTTCTTCCTGGAAATGAATCCGCGCTTGCAGGTGGAGCACGGAATCACCGAGGAAATCACGGGTATCGACATTGTGCAGTTGCAGGTCAAAATCGCTCGCGGCGAGCATTTGCCCAAAGATTTGCCACCGATTGCTATGACATCCGAAAGTGTTGCGATTGAAGCGCGTGTTTGCGCAGAAAATCCAGATGCAGGTTTTTTGCCGGCACCCGGCAAGATCGTTCGTTTCGACCCTGCACTCGGCCCGCGCATTCGCATCGACACGGGAGTCGTAAGTGGCAGCACGGTGCCGGCGGCATTCGACTCGTTGATCGCAAAGGTTATTTCCGTCGGAGATTCACGCAGCGAAGCGATCGGTCGCTTGTCGAGTGCGTTGCGCGATTTCGATCTCGTCATCGAAGGTGGTGCGACGAACAAAGGTTACTTGCTCGAACTGCTCGACGCGGCCGAATACCGGAGCGGAGGTGTGGATACGGGCTGGCTCGATCGTTGGAACGAAGTGCGTTCGCCTCAAGCCGAATTTGCAGTGGAAGCGATCGCCGTGGCGGCAGTGCTTGCCTACCAGGACGATCGACAAGTACACCGCATCAACTTTTTTTCCGATCCATCGGGTGTATCTCCGACGAAGGCGCCGCCCTCGACGGGGCAACAAATCGACCTTGCGTATGGAGGCGATCAATATCGCCTCGAAGTTTTTGCGCTCGGCTCTTGGCGTTATCGAGTGTATCTCGACGGTGTTTCGCTGACGGCGACTTTGCTCGATGAAGGCAAGCACGCAGCACGGATTTTGCTCGGAGCGAAACAATTTCGTGTATTGTACGACGTCGGAGATGCAGGCGTACGCGTCGAAGTCGAAGGCTGCGCGCACTATTTCGGTCGTCAGACGGCAGGCCAAGTGCGCGCGAGTACACCGTCGATGATGGTGGCAGTTCACGTGAAAGTCGGGGACGTCGTGCAGGTGGGGCAGTCGCTTGGTCTTTTGGAAGCGATGAAGATGGAGATCGGTTTCGATGCGCCGGTCAGTGGTGTCGTGACCGAAGTGCGCGTGCAGAAAGGTCAGCAGATCGCTGCGGGCGATGTCTTGCTCGTGATCGAGCCTGCAAAGGAAAAACAAGGTGCGGAGGCGGCGCGCAGACGTTTGCAATTCGAACCGGAGCGAGACCCGCTGTCTACACTTTTTGATGTCGATGCTGCAACGGGGGATCTCCTGGCCCCAAACTTCAAAGCGGCGGAGTTGGCCGAAACGTCGCAGCGGCGTGAGGCAATTGAAGCCCGATGCGAAGAAGTGCGACGGCTCGTGCTCGGTTACGACGCAAATCCAAAACGCGTTGAGCAGCTCGTGGCGCTTCTCGAGGCACCGCTTCCCGAAACACTCTCGAAAGCATTTCGTCTGGAGCTTGCGGAGATTCGCGAAGGTTTGGCGCAGTTCGCGGATATCGAGCAACTTTTCTGGCGTGGGCCGCGTGTGTTGATCTCGGGCGAACTTGGCATGTCGAACAACGCGGGATTGCGCTTCTTCGTGCGTCGCATGCGCGCCGAGGGTACCGGCATCGACGAGGATATTTTGGCGATGATTCGTAGCGCGTTGCAACACTACGGTGTGTTGGATCTCGCCTACAACGAACGTATCGAGCGCGCGTTTTTGCGGCTCTTTGCCTCACAACAAAATCCGAACTTACGGCATCGAATCGTAGTTGCGGTCTTGCGTCGCGTGATGTCGCTTGCTGCTTCGGGTGTGGACTTGAGCCAGGATCCAGATTTGGCAAGCGCTTTGTCGCGTATTGCCGAAATGCGCGGCCTCGTGCCCAACGATCTTGCCGATCTTGCGGTAGATGCACGCTATGCAATTTTCGAAGAACCGGAAATCGAGCAACACGCGAGCATTGTGACGGACCGGCTCGAACGTTGGCTTGCCGTTTCCGAGAATGATCCGACTGCGCCGCCGGAAGAAGTGTTGCGCGAGCTTGCGATCTCGCCTCCGCGTGTTTTTCGTCATGTCGAGAGTTGGCTTTTTGCGGACGCCGATTTTGTGCACCGCACGATTGCGCTTGCGGCCCATCTCTGGCGCTTCTACGCACCGCTCAAAGTCAGCGAAGTGCGCTCACGACTCGTCGAGGATTTCTGGATTCAACAAGTCAAACTCGAGGACGGACGTGTGGTGCTCGGATGTGTTGCAATGTGCGAAACACGAGAAAGCGCCGTGCGCGCGTTGCGCTCTCTCGCCGAAGAATTGTCGAAAGAGGACAAGACGCGACGCTTGCACGCGCTCGAGCTTCTGCTTCCGACGGAAATGGAAGAAAATTTCGAAACCGTCGTTGCCTCGATTGCATCGGAAGTGATGCACGGCTTTGAGGCCGAGCGGTTTACGCTGAGCCGGATTGCGATGGGAAGCGTGACGCAACACTACACTTGGTTGCGTCACGAAACGGGTGCGCCTTCGCCCGCCGAGTTGCATGCCATTCATCCGGAGGCCGCGCTACGCGTTGACCTGGCGCGCTTGTCCGGCTTTGCACTTGAACGCATTGTGAACGAGGACGGGATTTATAGTTTTTACGCCCAAAGCAAGCAGGTGCCGGAAGACGAGCGCATTTTTGTACTCGCCGATATACGCGGTCATGTGTCGGCAGACGCATTGGAGGGAGATGCGTTGATTCCGATCTTTGAGCGTGCGTTTTATGCGGCCACTCGCACGCTGCGCGGCATTCTCGGTTTGCGCGATCCACAGCGACGTTTGCATTGGAACCGAATTGTTCTTTTCGTCGGAAACGGAATTTTCCTCGATCCCAAGATTGCACAGCGCCTTTCGCGAAGGCTTGCTCCTGCGACGCGCCATCTCGGTCTTGAGAAAGTGATTGTCCGTTTGCGTTTGCTCGATCGCGACCATCTTGCGCGCGCTCCGCAATCGCTCGAGGTTGTGATTTCCGATCCGACGGGAAGCCGGATGGAACTTAGCTGGCGCGCTCCGCGCACACGTCCTCTGGCACCGGCAGCAACCTACGAGCGCAAAGTGATGACAGCACGGGCGCGAGGCGTCGTGTATCCCTATGAGATCATTCGGATGTTGACGGGCGGCCGACACCGAGATGAGTCGGAGTTCGATCCTGTCCCGCGTAGATCGCATTTGCCCGTCGGAAATTTCATGGAATACGATCTCGATCCGGAAGCAGAGCAGCCGCGGGCCATTTCCGTGGAAGGTCGTTCTTACGGGGAAAATCAAAGTGCGATCGTTTTCGGTTTGATCTCGGCACCAACGACCAAAGTTCCGGAAGGAATGACTCGAGTGTTGATTCTTTCGGATCCGACGCGCGGTATGGGCTCGCTGGCAAAAGCAGAGTGCGATCGCGTCGTGGCGGCACTCGATCTTGCAGAAGCGCTTTCCTTGCCCGTGGAGTGGCTGCCGGTTTCGAGTGGCGCGCGAATCGCGATGGATAGCGGTACCGAAAATCTGGATGCGACGGCACGGGTCGTGAAGCGAATCGTGACCTTTACCCAAAAAGGCGGCGTCATACACATTCTTGTGCAAGGCGTCAATGTCGGTGCGCAAAGCTACTGGGATGCACTTGCGACGATGCTCATGCACACACGCGGCATCCTCATCATGACGCCGGGAGCCTCGATGGTGCTGACGGGACGTATGGCGCTCGCGGCTTCGGGTTCGGTGGCTGCCGAGGATGAACCGGCGATCGGTGGTTACG
>JADFDR010000127.1 GCA_018262735.1 Geobacter sp. | reverse complement strand
GGATTCGGCAACATAAGTTCTCCTTTGTATGCCGTGCGAAATCCCTCACTCGAAGGTCTCCGCACAGCAAAAATAGATGGAGCAAGAAATAAATTTTTTTTGCGATCTGGCCATCCGACAAACGTCCCGCACGGGTTCTTTCCCGCACTCACATGAACATTTAGGACATCTGTCGCACGGCTTTTGCGCAGATTGGATCGGAGAAGTCATGCTCGAAAAAACCCCGTCGGAGCGGCGCTTCGTCTTCTTCTTGATTGGCTTGCTTTTGCTGATCAGTCTCAGCGGAATCGTGGATCTGATTCTCGATCGACCGAAGTCGTACTTCAGCGCGCATATCTTTTTCGAAGCGAGTTTCATCCTGTTTTGTCTGGGAGCCGTGATCGTGCTTTGGCGCGGCTGGCTGAGCGCAACTCGCTCTATTCGCAAAATTTCACTCGCGCTCGAAACCCATCGCCGCGAACGCGATGAATGGCGCAAGCGCGCACAGCATTTTCTGCAAGGTCTTGGCGTTGAAATCGACCGCCAATTTGCACAATGGAATCTCACGGCGGCAGAACGCGAGACCGCACTCATGCTTTTGAAAGGCTACAGCCATCAAGAAATTGCAGAGCTTGGTGGCAAAAGCGAGAAAACGGTACGCCAACAATCTTCGGCGGTGTATCGCAAATCGGGACTCGCCGGACGCGCCGAGCTCGCGGCGTTCTTCCTCGAAGATCTCCTGCTTCCCGCCGACTCGTCGAGCGAACCGACGTAAGCTGTTGTGGAAAACTTTGCGAAACAAATTTCATCCATAACGAAGTCGGCATTCTTGGGAGAGCCTTGGATCCATTTTCGATTCAGGAATGCGAGTTGATTCTCCACCGACGGAAAACCTCAACCCTGGTTTGAGAAAGGACTCAAAAAATGGAATGGATTCGAGCCTCCTGAAGTGCATCCATCGTGGACGCAAGCGAGCGCACGATGCACGCTTGCGCACTGCGTCATCGACACGCGCACTCCTTTGCGCTCACAAAAGGATTCGCTTAGCTTCCTTGGGCTCAACTGAACCTGCCGACTCGCCGGAGAAGAATTATGTCTTTCCTCGACCTTGAAATCGGTCTATCCGAAGAAGATCTCGCGATCCGCGACATGGCCCACAAGTTCGCGGCAGAAGTTTTGCGGCCCGCCGGTCAAGCGCTCGATCGAATGCAAGATCCCGCCGAAGTGATCGCGCCGAGTTCGATTCTTTGGGATGTGTTCAAGAAGTATCACGCGCTCGAATTCAGCACGCTGATCACCGACGACTCGGTCGATCCGGTGAAGAAGGCGCGCCTGATGTGCCTGATCAACGAGGAGCTCGCCTGGGGCGACGTGGGCCTGGCGATCACGCTCGGGCTTTGCCAATTCCACGTGCCGTGGGTGCGACATACACAAGATCGTGATTTGATCGCGCGCTTCTGCAACCCCGATGCGCCGACGATCGGTTGCTGGGCGCTCACCGAACCCGATCACGGCAGTGACACATTAATGTTATCAGAACCGCACTTCAGCGATCCCTCGGTGAAACCGAATTGCAGCGCGCACAAAGACGGCAACTCCTATGTGATCCGCGGTCAAAAGGCGGCCTGGGTATCGAACGGTTCAATCGCGGACATAGCGGTTTTGTTTTGCACCGTCGATAAAAGTATGGGCCTAAAGGGCGGCGGCATCTTCGTCGTGCCGCTCGATCTACCCGGTGTTTCGCGACCGCGGCCCCTCGACAAACTCGGCCAGCGCAGCTTGAACCAAGGCGAAATTTTCTTCGACGACGTGCGCGTGCCAGAGCACTACATGGTGCTTGGTCCCAATCTTTATACGATCGGCCTCGAAATGATGCTCTGCCACGCCAACGCCGGAATGGGCCAGATCTTCGTCGGCCTCGCGCGTGCGGCTTACGACTATGCGCTTGCCTACGCGAAGCAGCGCGTTCAAGGCGGAGTCCCCATCTTCGAACATCAAAACGTGCGCTCGCGCTTGTTCAAGATGTTCACCAAGGTCGAAGCGGCGCGCGCGCTGGCGCGGCGCGTCGCGCTCTACAACGCCGGTGGCGCGCCGAAAGTCCAACACTGTATTGCGTCGAAGGTGCTCTGCACGAATACGGCTTTTGAAGTGGCGAGCGAGGCAGTGCAAATTTTTGGCGGCAACGGCATGAGCCGCGAGTATCCAATCGAAAAGATTTTTCGGGATGCGCGCGCATCATTGATCGAAGACGGTTGCAACGAAGTGCTGAGCATTATCGGTGGATCGAAACTTTGAACGCGAAAGCTTATGCGCGCTGCACAAAGACGGCACCAAGCACCTTTGTTTTTGGCACGAAAGCAACTTCCCCCAAGAGTACACCCCAAGGAGCCTCGGACAAATCCTGCTTTCAAAATGCGAGTTGATCTTCCACCGACGGAAAACATCAGCCCGGTTTGCGAAAAGACTCGAGAAAAGGCGGATCCAAGGTTCCCGAAAAGTACACTCTTTGTGGCAGCTCGATCCGATTTGAAGGAGACACCAAATGGAGTTACGCAAAGCCATCGGCAATCGACGTTCGATCCGCTTCTTGCTTCCTCATCGCCCCGTCGAGCGCGAAAAAATTCAGCGCATGCTCGAAGCGGCGCGACTCGCTTCGCACTGGGGCAATGTAAACAGCCTGCGCGCGATCGTGATCGAACGCGATCAGGCGCCGAAGGATGTGCTCGAGGCGCTGCCCTCGCCCGTCGGTGGTTATCAGATTCAACTCGCCCCGGTCGTGATCGTTTGGTACGTCGAAACCGCAGCCGCCGATCACGTCGGTGAACGCCTGCGCGAACTCGTGAAAGCCGGCGCCATCGGGTACGGCGACAACAAAGTGAAGCAACTCGAAGAAACCTTGGTACCGCTCTTTGCTCAGATCGCACCTGCGCTCAAAGTGCCGGGTTTAAACGAAGTCGATTGCGGTCAAGGAATTGCGCAAGCGACGTTGATGGCGTTTGAACAAGGGCTTGGCACTTGCTGCCTCGGTTCGGGAAATCCCGATGCCGTCCGTGTGAAGCTTGGGCTTCCCGATTCCTGCCGCGTACTCGTTTCGCAAACCGTCGGCTATCCGGCAGAAAACTCCGAAGCCGGAGGTCAGCGTCCGCGTTTGCCGTTCGAAGAACTTTTCCACTTGAACGGTTACGGCAAACCCTTCCCTCGTTCCGGGGCTGTCGTCGAAGAGTTGCGCCGCGACGGAATGATCCAGGATTCTGCACCTTTGCCGTGGCGCGAAGCCGAATTGCTGTACTTGCGCAAAGCCCTGGAGCTCAAAGGCGAAGGTTTGATTTAACACCGAGGAGTGTATGAAGTTCAACGCCATCATCGCAGGCGTCGGCATGACACGTTTCATGCGCTATCCCGACAAAGGCCTCAAAGAACTCGGTGCTGCGGCTACACAAGCCGCACTCGTCGATGCCGGAATTTCGCTGCGCGATCTTCAAGCGGCATACGTCGGAAACTGTGCGGCGGGTCTCGTCACCGGCCAAGAATCGATTCGCGGCCAAGTGGTTCTCGGCACGATCGGGCTCGGGAAGATTCCCATCATCAATGTCGAGAACGCCTGCGCCAGTGGCTCGACGGCATTTTACCAAGCCTGCGCGATGGTGACGGCGGGGCTGCACGATGTGGTGCTCGCGCTCGGCGTCGAAAAACTTTCGCATCCCGACAAGATGAAAAGCTTTGCTGCGTTTACGGGTGCAATGGATGTCGATGAGTTGAAATCCATGATCGAAAAGTTTGCATCGACACAAAAAAGTGAAGCGAAGCCCGGCGACTCCAGCGGCGGAGATCGCTCCATCTTCATGGATGTGTATGCTGCTGCTGCGCGTGCTCACATGGAGCGTTACGGCACAACGCAAGAACAATTCGCCATGGTGGCGGCTAAAAATTCCTTTCACGGAAGCCTCAATCCCAATGCACAATTTCAAAATGCATTGAGCGTCGAGGACGTACTGCGCGAGCGTTTGATCGTCGCGCCGCTCACGCGTGCCATGTGTTCTCCAATCGGAGACGGCGCGGCGGCAGCGGTGATCGTAAGCGAAAAAAAGGCGCGCGAACTTGGCATCACCAAACCGGTGCGCGTCGTGACGAGTGTGATGCATTCGGGTTGGAACCATGCGCCAGACGAACCCGACACCGTCGAACTTTGCGCTTCCGATGCGTACTCGGAAGCTGGCGTTGGCCCCGCAGATCTCAACGTCGTCGAGTTGCACGACGCCTCGGCTCCGGCGGAAATCATGGGCTACGAAGCGCTCGGGCTTTGCGCCAAGGGCGATGGCGGCAAACTCGTCGAAAGCGGCGCAACAAAACTCAGCGGGAAACTCCCCGTAAATACTTCGGGTGGACTTCTTCGCAAAGGACATCCCGTCGGTGCGACGGGGCTGGCGCAGATCCATGAATTGACGTTGCAATTGCGAGGGCGCGCAGAAAAGCGTCAGGTCGCGGGTGCGCGAATCGCACTGGCGCAAAATGGCGGCGGCAAAAGCGGGAACGATGCCGCAGCCATGGTCGTCACGATTTTGCGTAGCTAATTGTTGAAGGAGTTTTGGATCCATTCCATTTTTTGAGTCCTTCCGCAAATCAGGAATGATGTTTTCCGTCGGTGGAAACTCAATTCATGTTTGCAGGGCGGAATGAATTCGAGCTTCGTCACAAGTTTGTTGCTTGACAGGTCAGATGGGGGAAAGCCAGAATCACAAAAGTGTAACGGTGCATGGGTCGGGGCAGACGCGCAGCCGTTACCAAAACCACAACACAAAAGAAGCTGCAATGGCTTGAGTCGTTGTGTGTTTGCTGTTGTTGGGGGAAAGCATGCGCGAACGCTCCGAAATGATCCTTGCGGATCTGATCTTGACTCGTGCCGAAAAAAATCCGGATCTCGATGTTCTCACCTTCGAACACTTCAGTCTTGGCGGTGGAACTACCGCCAAGACTGAAGTACGCACTTTTGCGTCGCTTTACCAAAACGCCAATTCGATTGCCGCAGCACTTCTCACGCGCGGTCTCCAAAAAGGCGATCGCTTCGGAATTTGGATGCGCAATCATCCGGAGTTTGTCGAAGCCATGATCGCAGCTTCGATCACGGGCACGATTTTCGTCCCGATCGATCCGCGCATG
>JADFDR010000126.1 GCA_018262735.1 Geobacter sp. | reverse complement strand
CCGTTGCGCCCGTCAGACCAACGTCACCTTGCGGACCTTGAGCACCCATTGCGCCAGTCAGACCAACGTCACCTTGCAGACCTTGAACACCCGTTGCGCCCGTTGCACCAACGTCACCTTGCGGACCTTGAACACCCGTTGCGCCAGTCGCACCAACGTCGCCTTGCAGACCTTGAGCACCCGTTGCGCCCGTCAGACCAACGTCACCTTGCGGACCTTGAGCACCCATTGCGCCAGTCAGACCAACGTCACCTTGCGGACCTTGAACACCCGTTGCGCCCGTTGCACCAACGTCGCCTTGCGGACCTTGAGCACCCGTTGCGCCCGTCGGCCCTGTGGGACCTGGCGAACCTACTCCGACGGATTCACAGACCACCGATCCGTCCACGGCAATAGATTTAATGGCAAAGCCGGCACCGCAAGTGCCGAGCACTCGGCGCTGGTAGCTGCTTGAGGACAATCCGCCAAGCTTGTCGGCGTTCGTTGCGCGCTGAGCATAAGGAGCAGCTGTCAGCGGCTGGCGCGGCGAAAGCGTTTCGCTGTTGATTTCGACGGCGAGATAAAGAGCATCGTTGTTGTCAAAGAGATTTGCAGGAAATGCGTTCGAGGAACCAAGCGAGAGCGTAAAAACACCGTCGACGAGGGCAGTGCTATTCCATGTCTCCCACCAAAGGAGAGTGCCGCCCGTCGGCTGATCATAAATGCCAACTACGATATTGACGGGACCTGTCTGCGGATCGCCCGCAGCATCTGCGACGTAGCCTTGGTAATTCAGGACACTTGGCGGCGCAGCGTGCGCAACCGGAAGCGCAAGCGCAGCGAGCAATCCACAGAAAAACAAGACACGCAGAATTTGAGCCTTCATAAAATCCCCACATGGCACGGGCGACCGTGCCTGCACTTCTCCAAATATGAAAATGAAACGCATCCTGATTATCGGGGCTCTTCTGTGTGTTGTTAGGCTCTTTCGTGCAAATTTCGATTTGCGACGGCAAGGATTCCTCGCGGGAATGCAATTGATAAGCAACTTATAGGCAAGTCGAGCAACCTTCGATGACTCAAGCAGAAACCCGTCCACGGAGCTCCAACTTGAAAAACTCCTCTCTTTTTTGGATTTGCGCAGAAACAAAAACTCTCAAAAAATCTTTACAGGCAACAAACAATAAATAAATTTTTTGTATCGTTGTCGGCTAGTTAACATGTTTCTTGCCTCTTGATATACAACCGCAGATTTCACTTGCAATCGCAAATAACCTCTCTTGCTCAGGAGATAAGATCCGCTTGGAAAAGTACGCTGCAAAAAAACTTTTTTCTCGAGAACACTCGAAACTTCTCCGAAACAGCGAGTAATCTTAGTCGAAGATACATGCGCGGGATTCGTGCGCACGAAGAACGAGGCGGAAGCAAGTCATGCAGAATCAAAAGACAAAATTGCGAAACATTCTCGGCGTAGCCGCCGTGTTTCTGCTCCTTTTCGCAACCTCGTCGAACGGCGCAGAAACCATGACGAGCACGAACTACCAGATTCACAACGGCACACTCAGCTCCGGCGGTGCGTCGGGCGCCCCGATCACATCCGGAAGTGTAGGATCTACCCTCGGCGAAACCACGGCGATCGGACTTAGCGCCGAGTTTGTGAACGGAACTTCGGACCACGCAGGCTTTTGGCCTGCCGCACGTCCTCAAAAGAATGATCTCGACACCGACGGTGACGGAATTCCGGATACGGGCGACAATTGCCCGACCACGGCGAACGTGAGCCAAGCGGATATGGATGGTGACGGCGTTGGCGATGCATGCGACAATTGTCCGTCGGATCCCAACCCGGATCAGCTCGACATCAATCACGACAACTGGGGCAACGCCTGCGAACTGATGGGCGACTGGAATCGAGATGGCCATGTTGACGATGCCGACTGGACGCTCTGGGCCGACAGCTACGGCCGCAACGATGGCGTTTGGGAAAATGGCGACGGCAATGGCGACCACGTCGTCGACGATGCAGACTGGACGCTCTGGGCCGACAACTACGGGGCATCCCGTTAAGCAAGATTTTTGAATGTGGGGGAAACAATGAACAAGAAGCAAGTACAACGAGCCATTGGGGGAGTGGCGTTACTCTTTTCGGTGTTGGCCTTCGCGCCTGCCGCCAAGGCCGCGCCATTTATCTATTCGACGTTGATCACAAACACTGGATTGCTCGAAGGTGGCAACCCGGTTTACAACATTCAGCTCTGGGTCAACGCCAACGACGGCCTGAACCTGTCCATGTCCTTAAATTTGAATTTCTCGAACTCGACGAACATTTATCAAACGAAAGCGTTTGGTGTCGTCGTCGTGGAAAACGAAACGGACGCCAATACATACAATGGCGTGGGCGGCTATCTCAAAGCCAGCGACTCTTGGTATGACAGCATCAACCATGGCCTGGGAGGCGGCGGCTACCAGTGGTCCGAAGGCGTTACTCAAGTGAACGAAGGCCCGCCCTATCACATGCACATCGTGAGCGGACCGGCGAGCCATCTCAACAATGTTTTCTTCGCGCAGATTCTCACGTCGAGCAATCTCGTGATCAACGGTGTCATTGCACGCAACGGCGTCAACTACAATGTTGTGAATCAAATCATTTCCGTGCCCGAACCGACTTCGGCGGTTTTGCTCAGTGCGGGCTTGCTCGGGCTTGTTTTGCGACGGCGTAGCGCACGCAAGTAACACAAAACACGAACACAATCAAAACGCCGCTTGGATATACACCAAGCGGCGTTTGCTTTTTCGATGCAGCGTATTGCAATCCCTAAATCGCATATACGCTCCACCCTACTCTCATGCTTTGCACGCAGGAACAGCAGGACCGAAAGAAATCACTTCTTGCGGCGGGCGCCCTCAATCACGACGGGAGTCACCGGCACGTCACCATGATGACCCGCATGTCCCGTCGGCACCGCGGCGATCTTATCAACCACGTCCATCCCGTCCGTCACTTCCGCAAAGACGGCGTAACCATAATCGCGTGAACCATGATCCAAGAACACATTGTCGGAAACATTGACAAAGAATTGTGACGTCGCGCTGTGGATGTCATTCGTGCGCGCCATCGAGAGCGTGCCGCGTTTGTTCTTGAGCCCGTTGTTCGCTTCGTTCTGGATCGGCGGACGTCCCGACTTCTGTTGCATGTCCGTCGTGAAGCCGCCGCCCTGGATCATGAAACCGGGAATCACGCGATGAAAAATCAAACCATCGAAAAATCCATCGTCGACATAACGCAGAAAGTTTTCGACGGTGAGCGGTGCCTCGTCGGCAAAAAGTTTTACAGTGAACTCACCTAACGAAGTCTTAAAAACTACCATCTCGAAAACCTCCTGTTCCAAACGAGCCACCAAGACTCATTCGAACGAAATGCAGTCACACGCAGTCGAAGAAACCCAATTCTTCGCGCGGTGCAGTATGCGTTATTTTCGAAGTAGCGTCAGTGTCTCATGCTCGCGTGCAGCGCAAATACGACGCATCACCCTGTTGCGCAACTTCCGAAAGGACTCGTCGCACAGCGCACCGGTTCCTCGTCGCACTCGAAAGCGCACGCACCGACGGTGCGCAAGTCATCGACCCTTGCGCGTAAGATCTTCCCAAAGTGCAGTCTCCGTCTTGAAACCCAGCACTTGTTGCGCGCTTCGAATCCCCGAAAGCACAACGCCATAAACACCACCACCCGGCTCCGTCCAGTGCCCGGCAAAATACAAACCGGCAAGCGGAGATTGGATATTCATTCGCGACGGACCCACTTGATCCGGCGCGACATCCCATCCATACACTGAACCGTGTGTGTTGCGCGTGTAACGCTCCATCGTACGCGGCGAAGCCGACTCCACGAAGCGCAAGCTTGTACGCAAGCCTGGAAAATATTTTTCGGCCTGCGCCAAAAGATCTTCTTGATATTCAAGCTTGGCATCACGCCAGGATCGCCCGATGTCGTACGCCATCAGCGTCGTCAAGATCATCAGGTGCTCTCCGTCGGGCGCAAGCGAAGAATCGACGAGCGTGGGAATCGTCGCCGTGAACCATACGATCTTGCCCTTGCATGTATTCGCGTAGTTCTGATCGTGATCGAAGCTGGAATAGAAGAACGTCTCATGTCCATAAGGGCCTTCGTGCAAAGGAAGATTCGTCGCAAGATAAACGACGAACGCCGAAAGCGAGCTTTCCATTTTCTGAATTCGCTTTCCGTATGACGCAGAAAAGTGTTGCGTGCCAACCAGCTCTTCGATCGTCTGCTGCGCATCGGCGTTTGAAATCACGACGGAGGCAGCGATCTTCTGTCCGCTCTCGAGCAGCACGCCACAAGCGCGCCCGTCTTCCACGACGATGCGCCGCACGGATGTTTTCAAAAGCAACTCTCCTCCGTCGCGACGAATCGCCTTCACGAGTGCGTTCGCGAGGTTTTGAAAACTACCTCGGCAATAGAATGCTCCGTCGGTGAGAAAACCGGCGAGCATCGTCGACCAATACAAGAAAGAAATCTTCGACGGTGGCAACCCGAGATACGGCCAAAGCGTGGCAAACACGGCCTTCAGTTTTTCGTCGTGCAAAAATTCGTTCATCACTTCGGCAAGCGTCGCACGTCGATACCGAAACAATGTCGGCAACTCCTTTTGAATGCGCACGCCGTCGGCAGTTGCGAGAACATCCTGCGCGCGTGCCGCTTCGTCGCGGATCCTCCGACAAACTTCGAGCAAAGCATCGACACCGGTCTCCCTCGGAAATCGTTCGCGCAAAGCTTGTGCAAAAGCTTCGATTCCGACCGGCGCAGCGAGATGCAAACCGGGAAACACGGCACCGCAGAAAGGATCGACGCGCAGAAACTCGCACTGCTCGCGCACGCCGGCCGCTTCAAGCACGCGATGAATCGCACCTCCGCCGGGATAGGCCACCGGCTCGCACCCGCTCGTCAGGTGCACCGACGAATCGAAGTGGTACGGCGGGCGACGGAAGCTATGCGCATATCCCCCTGCTCGATCATGCCGTTCGATGACAAGCACATCTTTGCCGCTTCGCGCGAGAAGCGCCGCAGCGGTGAGTCCACCGAGACCGCTACCAATCACTACGATGTCGTAGTGCTCTTTTTTGGATTCGCGGTGCAGGTTCATGCCAAGCCTCAAAGCCAAGGATTCGTGGGCGCCACAGTAAAGCACTGCGTATCTCCAAGCAACGAAGGAATTTGATCGGTTTGTGCTTGTAGAACACGCACTCGAATTGCTA
>JADFDR010000125.1 GCA_018262735.1 Geobacter sp. | reverse complement strand
ACAACTCTCCTTCGAGTTTCGGTTGTACTCGTCTTTGCTTCGTGCGACTTTTCGGCCGCACCCAAGCTTTTCTGGATTCCGTTTTTTGGGCATCGCACGGATAAGACGCAAAGTCAGGCGCACATCATTCAAGGGTCGATCGCATCACCGCGAAACTTGGTGTCCTGCGAACTGAAATCGCGAACCGGCACGCGCAACGCACACGCCGCATCCAAAAAAATCCCAACAATGACTTGCCGATGCCTTACGACTTCTCGCGCCTCTCCCCCACTTTCGGCGGGAGAGTTTCTAGTCGACCGTCGGATTTACGTCAAGGTAAGGCGTCGGTTCCCAAGCAAGTTCCGACGTGGCAGAGAGGCAAAAATCAAAAGAGATTGCAAAACCCGCGTGCGTTACTCGCAGAAAGAGTCGCCGCAACTACAGCTATGTGCGGCATTCGGGTTGTCGATGCGAAAGCCCGAGCCATTCTCGCCTTCTTCGAAATCCACGACGGCGCCCTCCAACAATCGCACCGTCTCCGGATCGAGATACACGGCAAAGCCGCTGCCCTGCACGAGCACATCTGTCTCTTCGCGCGTCTCGTCGAGGTGCATTTGATACTGCAAACCCGAACAGCCTCCACCGACGACGCGAATCCGCAAACCGGCTTTGCCGAGTTTGCCTTCTTGTTCGAGCAAGGTCTGAATTTGCGCATCCGCAATTTGAGTAAGCGTAATCATGAAACAACTCCTCTTTTCGTAAGCAGAACTTACAAAACTCGATTTCGAATTCAATTGGGGAACGAAGGCTACTTCTTCGGCACTCCATAGCCACGCAAGCGCAAGCCCTGCAGACGGATGAAGCCGCCGGCATCTGCCTGGTTGTACACGTCACGATCTGCATCTTCGAAACTCGACAAGCGCTCCGAATAGAGCGACACCGGCGAGCGGCGTCCCGCGACCGTCACGGCTCCTTTGTAGAGCTTCACACGCACTTCACCGGTCACGTTCTTTTGCGAAGCCACAATGGCGGCACGGAAGAAATCCATCTCCGGCGCAAACCAGAACCCGTTGTAGATCAACTCCGCGAGGCGCGGCGACAAGCGATCGCGTTCGTGCATAACTTCCCGATCGAGCGTGATCGATTCCATCGCACGATGCGCTACATGCAGCACCGTGCCGCCAGGCGTTTCGTAGACGCCGCGCGACTTCATGCCGACGAAGCGATTTTCGACGAGATCGACGCGCCCCACACCGTGCTCACCCGCAATCTTGTTGAGCTTCGCGAGCAATGCCGCCGCCGAGAGTTTTTCTCCGTCGATCGAAACCGGGATTCCCTGCTCGAAGCCAAGGATGAGTTCGCGCGGCTGACTGGGCGATTTCTCCGCCGACTGTGTAAGCAAAAACATCGACTCGTCCGGTGCACGCCACGGATCTTCGAGCAAACCACCCTCGTACGAGATGTGCAGCAGATTGCGATCCATCGAGTACGGTTTTTCCTTCGTCGCGGTAATGGGGATTTTGTGTTTCTCGCAGTAATCGATGCAATCCGTGCGTGAGCGCAAATCCCACTCGCGCCACGGCGCGATCACTTTGAGTTGCGGCGCGAGCGCGCGGTACGCGAGTTCAAAACGCACCTGATCGTTGCCCTTGCCGGTTGCGCCGTGCGCCACCGCATCGCAACCCGTTGCAAGCGCCACTTCGACTTGATGCTTCGCGATCACCGGTCGCGCAAGCGAAGTGCCGAGCAAATACACACCCTCGTAAATGGCATTGCCTTGGATCGCGGGGAAAACGTAATCAGCAACGAACTCTTCGCGCAGATCGCGAATCACACAATCGACGGCACCGCTCGCTTTGGCTTTTTCCGGCAAACCGGAAAGCTCTTCTTCCTGGCCGATGTCCGCAGCGTAGGCGACGACCTCACAGCCGTATTCTTCAATCAACCAGCGCAGAATCACCGACGTATCCAGCCCACCGCTGTACGCCAAACAAACTCGCTTCACCGAACCCTTACGCGCCATGAAACTCCAACCTCCTTGGCCACTACAATCGATTCTCGATTGCGGCGGCGCATTGTAACGCAGGGCATGAGCTTGCCTAGGGAAGCCTTCCCCGACGGAGCAATCCAGAAAAGTTTGCGACGAAACCGGAAAACTTTACTCGTCTTCGGTAAGCGGGAAACGAATCGAAATCGTGTGGCCGGCGATGGGATCGGCCGACGTGCGCACGCTCGCATTGCAGCGCTCGGTTACATCGAGCAGCGTACGCGGCAAACGCAAATCGGCCTTTTTCGTCGTATCCGAAAGCGCCGTGTCGGTGAGTTCGATCTGCAAGCTGGCGCGCTCGGCTTTGCCAACCACTTTCGCAGCGAGCGTAAACCAAGCCCCTTGCGGCACTTGTCGAATGCGTTCATCGACCAATTCGATCAAGGCCTCTTGGAGGCGCAATGCTTCGGAAGAAAGCTCCGGCAATTGCGCCGGTACCACCAGCTCGAACTTGATGCCGAACTTTCTTGAAACGGCTTCGGCGTGCTCTGCCACAGTGCGCAACATCTGCACGACGTCGAGCTGCAAATGGGCCGAGCGATCCGCCGTGCGTTCCAATGCGTGACGCACCACTTCCTTCAAATCGACGAGATAGCCTTGCATCTGCTCGAGCGCGTGGACGCTTTTCTCGACCATATAGGAATACTCTTCTGCGCGTCGGCCACCGGTTTGCTCGCGCAACTCGGTCAAGTTGCGCGCAATGTCCATGACCGGAATTTCGAGATCGCGCACCAATGTCAAAAGCCGTTCGTCGTCGGCACATTCATTCAGCAGAATGACCACGCCCACGACTTCGTTGCCGACGGCAATCGGCGATGCCGTCGCAATAAAGCTAATGCCTTTTTCGCGTACACGGAAACGTGTCGAGACGCCATGCTCACAAACCTCCGCCACCGCCATCAAAATGCGCTCACGCGCTCCGCCGTCAAACAGTACCGACAGCGGACGTCCCGTAACATCATCGAGTGTCAATCGAAAAAGATTCAGGAAACACGAATTGGCGTAGACTGCACCACCCTCCAAGTCGCCGATCACAACCGGGACATCGAGGTAATTCAACAAAGACTGCGGACCGCCATCGAACATATTTGCCTCAAACTCTCAGGGAGCCTCTGCTCCATCCCGCTTCGTGAATGCGGGTTTCTTTTTCACCGACGGAAATCATCAACCCTGATTTCCGCAAGTGCTCGAAAAATGGAACGACTCCAAAACCTTTGCGGGTGGGAAGATTCTCAGCCCTTGACCGCAATCGCGTCGAGTTCATGCTCCGCAATGATGCGATTGATTTCTTCCTGCGGTAACGCCGTCGTCGCACTCACCGTGATCGATTGCTCTTGACCGGTCGCCAGATCTTTCGCCGATACCGAAACGATTCCGTTGGCATCGATGCTGAACGTCACATCGATTTCGGGCTCTCCCTTCGGCGCAGGCCGAATCCCTGCAAGCACGAATTCTCCAAGCAAATCGTTTTCCATCGCAAGCTCGCTCTCGCCTTGCAACACACGAATTTTCACTGAGTCCTGGTTGTCGCGCGTCGTCGTAAAGAGATGCCCTTTCTTCACCGGCACCGTCGTATTGCGCTCGATCAACTTCGCAAAATGACCACCAAACGTGGCGATGCCAAGCGAGAGCGGAGTCACGTCGAGCAACAATACGCTTTGCGAATCGTTTTCGAGCAACTCGCCCTGGATGGCCGCGCCGATCGCAACCACTTCATCCGGGTTCACACCTTTGTGCGGACGCTTTCCGAAAAAATCAGCTACCACCGTTTGAAGCTTTGGCATCCGCGTCTGGCCACCGACGAGAATCACCTGATCGATCTCTTCTTTCTTGACGCCCGCATCCTTCAAGCATTGCGCCGCCACTTGAATCGTGCGCTCGATCAAATCCTGAACCAAACTCTCAAGTGCATCGCGCTTCACTATCACATTCAAGTGACACGGGCCTTTGGGACCCGAGGCAATGAACGGAAGATTGATCTCCGTCTCGCCACGCAGCGAAAGATCGCACTTGGCCTTTTCGGCGGCGTCCTTCAACCGTTGCAACGCCATCGAATCGGTGCGCAAATCCATTCCCGATTCCGCCTCGAATTTGGAAAGCACATACTCCACGAGATGGTGATCGAAATCTTCACCACCTAAAAATGTGTCACCTTTCGTCGCAAGCACTTCAATCACGCCGTCGCCGATCTCGAGCACGGAAATGTCGAACGTGCCGCCGCCAAGATCGAAGATCGCGATCTTCTCGTCGCGCTTGTTCATGCCGTAAGCAAGTGCTGCTGCCGTCGGCTCGTTGATGATGCGAAGCACCTCGAGCCCCGCAATCTTGCCTGCATCCTTCGTCGCCTGGCGCTGCGCGTCGTTGAAATACGCCGGCACCGTAATCACGGCCTTGTCCACCGGAGCGCCGAGATATTCCTCCGCCACGCGTTTCATTTCATGCAGGATGATCCCGGAAATCTCCGGACAGGTGAATGTTTTGCTTGCGATCCGAATCCGCGCATCGTCGTTCGGGCCGCAAACGATCTCGTAAGGACAGAGATCGATCGCACGCTGCACTTCCGGCGCTTCGAAAAATCGTCCAATCAGGCGCTTCGAGGCATAGACCGTATTTTTAGGATTCGTAATCGCTTGGCGCTTGGCGAAGTGTCCGACGAGGCGCTTGCCATCTTCCGTCACGGCAAAGATCGACGGTGTCGTCTTGTAACCGCCGGCATTGGGAATCACGGTGGGCTGGCCATCCTCAAAGACAGCAACACAGGAATTTGTCGTTCCAAGATCAATACCAATCACTCGAGCCATGTTTCCCCTCTCTTCCTACGAGCTTGCGGTGGGAGTCGCTCCCCTAACGCATGCCTTTCAATTCTGCCTTCGCTTCAACATTTTTGGGATCTCTTTTCAACGCGTCTTCGAACTCACGCTTGGCATTGGCCATCATCCCGGCATCACGATAAATCCGCCCCAGCAGCAAGCGATACTCTGCATTTTTCGCATCCAATTCGACCGCAGCTTTCGCACACTCGCGAGCCAGCCGCAAATTTTCACCACCCAAAGTCCATGCCAGATTCGCCGTGTTGTAATTCAGCGTGGCATCGTGCGGCCGCAAACCGACCGCATCTTCATAGCTCTGCAGCGCCTTATGGTGATCCCGATACTGCAACGCGGTTTCTGCCGCTTTGATCGCTCGCTCTGCACGCAACTCATTGGCTTTCACTTGGATAGGGCCAAAGGACGTGTGATAAATCT
>JADFDR010000124.1 GCA_018262735.1 Geobacter sp. | reverse complement strand
CTCTTGGAGAAGCGTCAATGCTTCTTCGGGATTTGCGGCCGTGAGCACCTCAATGTTTTCGGAGCGAAAAAGTCGGGAAAGCGCTTTCAAGATATTGGGTTCGTCGTCGACGAAAAGAACGGTGTGTTTCATGGTCTCTCCCTCCACGAGTGCGCCGGCGTGAGCGACATGTGCCGAGATCTATTCCAAGATGTGTGCCAGAGTTGTGAATTGAAATTGCCTTGGGAAAACAAGGGGTTATCGATTGCTTACCGAGTGCGAATTGTCCCATAAACGGGATTGCGCAAAATGTGGAAAGCTTGGTGCTGTTTCGATGCAGCGATTTTCGAAAAGTTGAGCTTTGCATTGATGCGCAATTCAACCATTAATATTCTGTATTTACACAAGAAATAGATAGCACTAGAAAGTCTTGGAATCTTGATTTCCGCTTATGAATTGGTCCAAAGACGGGATTCGGCACGTATTCCCGAAGCCGGGATTTCCCGAAATCGGGATTGCGATCGTTCTGGGGCGGCCACGAGCTTCCGAGTCGCTCGCGTTGGTACTGGGGAAACGGATGCCGGGGATTGCTTCAGCGTGCGGTGCCGAGTCGCTCGCGTTGGTACTGGCCGGACGGAACGTCGTTACACCATTTTGTGTTCTCGAGATACCAGAGTACGGTTTGCGCGAGGCCCGAAGCGATGTCTTGTTGTGGCTTCCAACCGAGTTCGCTGCGTACCTTCGTCGCATCGATCGCGTAGCGTCGATCATGCCCGGGGCGATCGGTAACGAAAGTTTTTAGTTCGGCGTAGCTCGTGATGCCACGCGCATGCAGCGCAGTGTTTTGAGCGGCAGGTCGTTTGGCTTCGAGCAGTGCGCAAAGCATGTCGACGATTTCGAGGTTTGTGCGTTCGTTGCCACCGCCGAGGTTGTACTTCTCGCCGGGCATCCCTTTTTCGAGCGCGAGTAAAATGCCGCGGCAGTGATCGTCGACGTAAAGCCAATCGCGCACATGACCGCCGTCGCCATAAATGGGCAGAGCCTTGCCCTCGAGTGCGTTCAAAATCATGAGAGGAATCAATTTTTCCGGAAACTGATAGGGACCGTAATTGTTCGAGCAATTCGTGATCAGCGTCGGTAGTCCGTAGGTTTCGTGATAGGCGCGCACCAAATGATCCGCTCCGGCTTTCGACGCGGAATAGGGTGAGTTCGGCGCATAGGGCGTCGTTTCTTGAAATGCACCGGTCGTTCCGAGCGTGCCGTAGACTTCATCCGTCGAAACGTGCAAGAAACGAAAAGCGTTTTTTTCCGCATTCGTGCGCGTACGGAGATATTCGCGCGTTGCCTCGAGCAGCGTGAAGGTGCCGACGAGATTGGTTTGAATGAAGGCCGCCGGTCCGTCGATCGAGCGATCGACATGTGTTTCCGCGGCAAGATTCAGAATTGCGCATGGCGCGTAGTCGGCAAAGACGCGAGCCATCGCGTGTGCGTCGGCAATGTCGGCTTGCACGAAGACGAAGTGTGGATTTTGCGCGACGTCCTGGAGGCTATTCAAATTTCCGGCGTATGTGAGTTTGTCGATCACCACGATGCGCACATTTTTTTCGCGCAGTGCCAGCCGCACCAAATTCGAGCCGATGAAGCCCGCTCCGCCGGTGATGACCCAAGTTTGCATGGTGGGTTTCCTTTGCACGCTGCGCGCACAGACGCAATGAAGTGTATGCACAGCCGCGTGCGGCACAAAAAAGGGCTTACCGGATCCGGCAAGCCCTCAAGAGTGGTGGTGGAGCTGATCGGGATCGAACCGACGACCTCCTGAATGCCATTCAGGCGCTCTCCCAACTGAGCTACAGCCCCGCGCGACAAGATTCCTTTTGGAGCCTTTGTTGCGAAACGCGAGGAACCTAACGTCACCGCGTTTGACTGTCAAAGCGGGAGTGCTGCGCGGAGTCTGTTTTTGGATTCCGCCCGGATCGGAGGGCACGGCATTTCTCATGCGTCTGTCTTGCACAGATGGTATTTCTTCGACGGCACCGAGCGACGGCATCGTTGCTTTGTCTTTGCGCGGCACTGCCGCTTTTGTGTTCGCGGGTGAATCTTGGGGCTGGTTGCCAAACGAGATCGTGGTAGACTGCGTCGTTCCTCGGCCGGGGTGGCGGAACTGGTAGACGCAGGGGATTCAAAATCCCCCGCTGGCAACAGCGTGTCGGTTCAAATCCGACCCTCGGTACCATTCAAACGCAGCGCAGAATGTCCCGTACTCACAACGACTCGCGCGATTCCACACAGACTTCTTTTGCGTCGTCCACCGACGGCGAGGATGCACCTACCGTTTTGCGCGGCGTTGCGATGTTTCATGTTGGTCGCAGCGGCAGCACCGTGCTTGGTGATTTGTTGCATCAAAACCCGGCCGTGCACTGGGATGGCGAGATTTACGAACGGATTTTTCAGGAAGTCGGGCGCAAAGTGGGTCCACTCTTTCTTGCGTCGGATGCGCCTCCGCTTGCGTTCGAGCAGCAAGCCTGGCGGACGTTTCTTCCGTCGGATCCATTGCGATATTTGCAAGAGCGAATCGAGGTGACACCAAAGTCGGTCTACGGATTCGAAGTCAAATTTTTTCATTTGCGTTTTTTCGGGATGAGTATCGTCGACTATGTCGCGGGATTGAAATTGTTTGGCTTCGATGCGTTCCTTCTTTTGAAACGTCGCAATTTTTTGCGAGGAGTCGTGTCGAGTCTCGTAGCGGCGCAAGCGAAGCAATACCATTTTCGCAATGCCGAGGAAGTGCGATGCAGGCCGATCGTGCTTGATCTCGAACGGATCGAAATGGATCGCGAAGAAAAATCTTTCTTTCAGTTTCTCGAAAAATACAACGCCATGTTTGAGCTGCTCGAAGAATTGCTCGAGGGAGAGCGCGTGCTCGAGCTGGTGTACGAAGACGATTTGCTTGATGATCCGCGACGCGGCTATCGCAAGGTTTGTGAATTTTTGAATCTTTCCGACGATCCGTCGGAGGTGCGCTTTGTGCGTAGCACTCCGTTTCCGCTGCGCGAGATTCTCGTTAATTTTGAAGAAGTAGCACGAACACTGCGCGGCACGCCGCATGCTTGGATGCTTGACGAATGAGCACCTGCGCTGCGATTCGAGGTTGAAATGTCGGATGCAAAAACCGGACTCACGACGGAGCAAACACAGCGTTATCTGCGGCATTTGAACTTGCCACAGATTGGTGTTGATGGGCAGCGCAAGCTTCTCGATGCGCGTGTGCTCTTGATCGGAGCCGGCGGGTTGGGCTGCCCTGCGGCGCAGTATCTCGCCGCAGCCGGTGTGGGAACGCTTGGGCTCGTGGATTTCGATCGCATCGAAATGTCGAATCTGCAGCGTCAAGTGTTGTTTGGAACGGCGGACGTCGGACGCGCCAAGGTGGAGGTCGTCCAGGAGCGCATTGAGCGCTTGAATCCCGATGTGCGTGTCGAAGTGCACGACACGCGACTCACTGTCGACAACGCGCTCGATCTTTTGGGTGCGTACGATGTGATTCTCGATGGCACGGATAATTTTTCGACGCGTTATCTCGTGAACGACGCTTGTGTGCTCTTGAAAAAGCCGAATGTGCACGGTTCGATTTTTCGTTTCGAAGGCCAAGCGACGCTTTTTCGTGCTGACACAGGTCCGTGTTATCGGTGTTTGTATCGCGAGCCGCCTCCGCCGGAGTTGGCGCCCTCGTGCGCCGAAGGGGGCGTGCTGGGTGTGCTGCCCGGAATGATCGCGCTCATTCAGACGACGGAAACGGTGAAGCTTTTGCTTGGACTCGGCGATTCACTTGCAGGGCGCTTGATTCAATACGATGCGCTGGCGATGCGCTTTTCGGAGTTTCGCGTGCCGAAAGATCCCGATTGCCCGGTTTGCGGCAAAGCGCCGACGATTACGACGCTGCAGGAGATCGATGCCGTTTGTGCAAGCGCTGCTCGATCTGCATTCGTCGAGTGCAGTGTGCTCGAAGCCAAGGCGCGCCTTTGCGAGGGAGATGTGCTCTTGCTCGATGTGCGCCATCCGCACGAAGCCGTCGTCGCAAGCATTGCAGGATCACGCTTGATCCCGCTTGCCGAATTGCCGACGCGAATTTCCGAAATTGCGGAGTGGAAATCGCGACGCGTACTCGTGCATTGCCATCACGGAGGTCGCAGCGCCAAGGCGTGTCAAATTTTGATGGAACACGGCTTTGCGCATGTCGAGAATGTGCAGGGCGGGATCGACGCTTGGGCGTGCGAAATCGATACTACGATTCGACGCTATTGATCTTGTTTGCGTTTGCGGTGGCAAGCGGGACGAGGGCAAGAAATCGCGGCAAGTTTCGGAAAGACGCGTAAATTCAATTGCGAATCCCGCGTCGGGGTGAGTGTCCGAGGCATTCCCGCATTGCAAGCAAAGCCGAGCAAAAGAGCGATCGACACATATTTGTGATGGCTCGGCGCGATGTCCGGCTTGGTGAATTTCACATTTTTCATTTTCGACAAGGAGACGGAATTCCATGACACAGCTTCAATGTCTCGTCATTCGCGGACTTCCCAAAGAAGTGGAAGAAGAACTCAATAAATTTTTGTCGACCCACTTGGTGCGCGTCGTTCATGTGCTGCAAAGTGAAAGCGGAGATCACGTTACGCTCACTCTGCTCTATGAGCCGATTCGCCCGCTCGAGTGATCGCTCCGATAGGTTTTGGCTGCGCCACTTCGTTGCCCAAGTTTCAAAGCCCGGGAGCGAGTGCATGGGCCTGCATGGATGAGGAAAGGGAGCCTCGGATTCATTCTGCTCCACAAATGCGAATGGACTTTCCACCGACGGAAAACATCCGGTCTGGCTTGTGAAAGCCTGAAGGAGCCTTGGATTCATTCTGCTTGATGAATGTGGGTTGATTCCTCACCGACGGAAAGCTTCACCCTAGTTTGCGAAAGTACTCAAAAAATGGAATGGATCAGAGTCTCCTTCAAAAACAGAATGGATCCGCGACTCCAAAGACGGGAGTGCGGCGTGCGCTTTTCTGTTGGCTTGCGATGGCAGCATGGCTGAAACCGAAATTCGTATCGTCGGTGCGCGTTCGCACAACCTAAAAAACATTTCTTGTCGATTTCCCGTCGGAAAGCTCACTGTCGTAACGGGCGTCTCGGGCTCCGGCAAATCGACCCTTGTTTTCGAAACGCTGTATGCCGAAAGTCAGCGCCGCTACGTCGCTTCTCTTTCGACCTATGCGCGTCAGTTTCTCGAACGCCTTGCACGTCCCGATGTCGATTCGGTGAGCAATGTGCCACCCGCGATTTTTTTGTAGCACAAAAATCGCGTTACGAATGCACGCTC
>JADFDR010000123.1 GCA_018262735.1 Geobacter sp. | reverse complement strand
CCATCCGGCAAGCGACGCATCACCACGCAGTGTTCGGGAATTTCACCGTCAGCATCCGACACTTCCAGGTGTTCGCGGATCGGGCCTACCCGCGGCACGCCCTTCTCGACGCGCAGCGCCGCAACGCCGAGATACACATTCGGCGCAAAGCGGCGATTGATCGCAATCTCGCGCAAACAATCTGCATTGCGCTTTTCACGCGTGCTGAAATCGAGGAAGTCGAGCTTCACGGCCTTGCGAAACTTATAGACACGAGACGGTGTCAGATAAACATTCGAAATATGCGTTTGCAGATGCGTCACGCCGCCACCGACGGCGGCTCGATCTTCCGGATACGCCGCGCTCGATTCGAGCGCCCGCCACAACTCGCTCTCTCGACACAAACTTGAGTCGGACGCAACTGCCATTGTTCGCTCCACGCATCCCCAACGAGGTGATTTCTTTTTGCGATGCTCGTCCATCGAAGCAAAGCGCCACCGCGCGCCGCTCCAAGCCGCTATTTCGAGCTATTTCGGCTTCTCGCGCTCGATCTGAAAATGCTCGATATAGGCCGCGTAGCGCTCATGCACCGCTTTTTCGGTGATCCCGAAATCTTCCATTCGATATTGATGCGCGCCGTGCTTGCCGCGCGGGTTCTCGAAAGAATGCGCCTCGAAGCGCGACTGCGTCGTATCGGAATACGCAAGACCGAAATGTGTGTAGATGCGCTTCACTGCGCCCACCGGATCGGCGAGCACTTCGCGAAATTGCAAGTCGAAGAAATGCGCGTCGCCCTTTTCTCGACGGAACGCCATCATTTGCTCCATTCGCGACGCCCACAAATCAAGCAACCACTGCGACACCGCTTTCGGATCGACGTCGCGCTCATACATCCCGCGCCAACCCGCGACCAAACTGCAGATCGACGGCAGCACTTGGTTCGGATCGCGATGTGTCTGCACAATGCAAGCATCGGGATACACTTCGAAGATTTCGCGAATCGCGCGCATGTGCATCGGATACTTGAGCACCCAGCGCTTTTCGGGCGAAGTCGAGCCGATCAACTTCAAGAGATCGCGATGCTGCTCGTAGGTCGGCTTCATGTCCACGCGATCGTACCACTTCGAATACGACGGAATCGTCGAATTACAATCAAAAGTGTCATCCGTAAATTGGTGTTGCAAAAGATGCCGGCACTCTTCGGGGCCATCGGCCGTCATCAAGTGCATCGCTTTGAGCGACGGATCGAGGTAGTACATCGTCTTCAAATCGCGCGCGGCCTGCTTGAACTCGGGGCGCGCTTCCCATTCGGCACGCGGCGGGCGCGGCTGCGGCGCAGCCGCCAGCCAATACTCGAGAAACTGCACCCCCGGATCGGCGCCAATCAAATGATGCAACGCCGTCGTGCCCGTACGCGGCAAACCCAAAATAAAAATCGGGCGACGAATTTCTTGCTTCAAAATCGTCGGGTTTTCTTTGCAATATTTCCGCGCGCGCAAGCGATTCTTCAAAACCGTGATGATGCCCTGCTGCGCCATCATCCGGCCAAACGGCGTGAGTTTCGCTTCCGCATCGTAGGCCTGTGCAAGCACCTGCAAACCTTCGCCGTAGCCCGTGCCGAAATCGTCCGCGCCGATCGCTTTGCTCGCCGCTTCGTGAAACGCATCGAGCGAATCCACGAACTTCGCCGGCTGCTTTCCCAACCGACCGAGCATCTCACTCACGCCATTGAACAAAACCAGTGGCAAGCGCTGCGACTTCGTCTGAGACATCGCGAACTCCTCTTCCTTGTTCTCGAAAAAATTCTCGCGAAAGCTTGAACCCTGAACGGCCGGTTCAGCGCGCTCAAGGATTGCACGCCCGGCACAAAAATTTCGAGCAGAAAAATGGTCCGGGTGACTTCAAGAGCACGCGAAGTCGAGAAGGAAAAAGATTTCGCAGAACGGGATGAACGAGAACGAGACGTGCAGTATCGTAATCGCCCTTGCTCGGGAGAACGGCTCGCGCGCAAGGAATCGCTCGATTCTCCGAGCGTGCTCGAACGGAAAATTCAAAACCCGAAGCCAATGAGGTAACCCGATGCAAATCCGAAATGTTGTTCTCGTCGATGGTGCTCGCTCCGCTTTTGCGCGCGGCGCCACAGGCAAACTCACCGCCACGCGCCTCGATGACGCCGGCGCGCAAGTCGTGCGTGCACTACTCGCGCGCAATCCGAAGGTGAAGCCTTCGATGATCGAAGACGTGGGCCTTGGCAACGTCGGTGGCAAATCGGAGTTCAACTACGTCGGCAACGTGCAGCGGCTCGCGGGCTTGCCGCTCGAAGCCTGCGCCTTCAATGTGAATCGCCAGTGTGGCTCGAGCATGGAAGCGATCCACCGCATCGCGCTCGGCATCATGGTCGGCCACATCGACTGCGGCCTTGCGATCGGCATCGAACGAATGGGCCGCGGCCTCAACCTCGGCGTCGAGCAACCCAATCGCGTGACGCAGATGACGTCGAAAATTTCAGAATTGAACGCCGAACAAATCGCGCCCGATCCGAACCACAAGAAATATTTCTCGGTGCCGTTCCCGGAATACATCTTGAAATCTCCGTGGTTGCAAAACATGGTGCAGACCGCACAGAACGTCACGGAAGTGTATGGCTTAAACCGCGAAGAGATGGATCGTTTCTCCGTCGAGAGCCACGCAAAAGCAATCGCGGCCTATGCCAAAGGGTTTTACAAGAGCGAAATCATTCCGCTCGAAATCGAACTTCCCGTGTTCGATGCGGAGAAGAACTGGCTGCCCGATTCGATCGGCGAGAAGGCCGTCTTCGATCGCGATGAATGCGTACGCGAAAGTGCGTATGAGAAGCTCGCTTCGTTGAAGCCGATCCCCGGCGTACAAAGTTTTGGCGGCAAAGAACTGATGATCACGCCCGGCAACGCCTGCCCGACGAACGACGGCATCTCGGCGGCCCTCATCATGAGCGAAGAAAAAGCGCGCTCGCTCGGCCTGACACCGCTTGCACGGATCGTGTCGTTTGCCGTCGGTGGCGTGAAGCCGCAACTGATGGGCCTTGGCCCGATCGTTTCGACGAAGCTCGCACTCGAACGCGCCAAGCTCACCGCCGATCAGATCGATCGCGTCGAGTTCAACGAAGCGTTCGCGGCGCAAGTGATTCCGTCGGTGCGCGAGCTCGGCATCGCGATGGAGAAGGTGAACGTCAACGGCGGCTCGCTCGGCATCGGGCACCCGCTCGGTGCGACGGGCGCGCGGCTCGTGACGACGGTGGCGATGGAACTTCGTGCGAGCGGCAAGCGCTACGGCCTTGCGACGCAGTGCATCGGCGCCGGCATGGGCATCTCGACAATTCTCGAACGTATGGATTGATCCGACACAAACAACGTCGACACCGTCGAAACGCAAAGCGATTCCACCCTCGGCCAAACTCGGCCCAACGCAAAATCCAGGAGGTGCTGCGCGCGCAAGTTGCACGCAGCACCTCCGAAAGTGACACACAAACGTGAATCGCGAAAAAGAACTCGCCCACACAAAAATGAGTTTTGCAAGCTTGGAACCTGGCGCAGGCATTCAAGGTGCGGGCCGACCGCGCAGCGAGGAAGTCCATCAAGCGATTCTCGATGCCACGCTCGCGCTGCTGATCGAAGTCGGCTTCTCGGCGCTCACCGTCGAAGGCGTCGCGAACCGCGCCGGTGTCGGCAAAGCCACGATCTACCGACGCTGGTCGTCAAAACTTCCGCTCGTCATCGAAGCCTTTGGTCAACTGCCCGGCTTCGAACCCGTCGACTCCGGCGATCTCGAAACAGATCTCAAGCAAATGCTGCATCGCTATGTCGATGCATTCAACTCAACACCGCTTGGCACCGTGCTGCCGAGTCTCGTCGGCGAGCGCACGCACAACCCCGAGCTCGCTTCGCTCTTCGAACCCGTCATGCGCGAGCGGCGCCAACCGCTCTTCGATGCCTTGCAGCGCGCCGTCGAGCGCGGCGAAATCGCGCGCGATCTCGATCTTGAGCGCGCGGCGGATTTGATCGTGGGCCCGATCGCCGTCGCACTCTTCTTTCGCGGCGGCAAAATCAACCCCAAACGTATCGATCCCGTCGTCGAACTCGCTCTCCACGGCCTGCGCCCGCGCAAGTAACTCACCCTTCCTGGGCGCACACATGCCCGCCAGCACACTTCCTTTTTTCCCAACGCGAGCGTAAACTGCTTCCCGCCCCGCAGCTTTGCGCACGAATGCGAGGTGCGAGTGACACAGAACGCTTTCACTTTACTTTCACTGCGAAAGGACTCTTCCATGTTCATCCAACGCACCGCGCGCTTTGCCATTCCGCTCTTGGCCGTTTTCCTTCTCGTCGGATGCAGCCGCGAGAAGACCTACTCGACCGCGGACGGCGACGTCAAAGTCAAAACCAATGCCCGTGGCGACAAGATTGAAATCACGGCCGAAGATCACGACGGAAAGAAAATCACGGCGGAGTCGGGCGCGAACGTCCAGATCCCGTCCGATTTCCCGGCCGACCTCCCGATCTACAAAAACGCAAAACCGCTCGCAGTGATGAAGATCGAAAAGGAAGGCCACTCGGTGACACTGGAAAGCGTCGACTCTCTTGACACCGTGTATAGCTTCTACGTCGACGCACTGCAGGCCAATGGCTGGACGCTCGAAGCGCAAATGGACTTCGGCACACAAAAGATGATCGCCGCCAAAAAGGGAGATCAAACCGCTGCCGTCTCTCTCGGATCGTCCGACGGAAAAACGCAAATCGTCCTCACGAACAGCAACGAACAATAAGCGCAGGCGGCGAAGCGCCGTTTTCTCTCGAAGAAATCCAACAAGAAGTCAAAGCCGTCCGCGCCGCCCGTAAGGCCAGCAAGCGCGCGTGAAGCGCGCACTCGGACCAATATCATCATTGGCATCGCCCGTGGTGGTTGTTTTGTGCCGAGAAACTGCACATATTGTTTTTAATCAGGTCCTGAGGAAGATGCCGCAGTGAAACGACTCGTTGTAAGATTACATGCCGCGCAGCGGATGCTGGAGCGGCAAGTCCCATAGCTGCTATCGAGGCGGTTGTTGCAAACGGAGATGTCGTCGAGGAATACCCAGAGGACGAGCCATTTCCGAGTCGACTCCTCCTCGGCTGGTTTCAAAATCAGCCTTTGCATGTGGTAGCAGCAGACGAAATGGACTCAAATGTTACGCATATCATCACGGCTTATTGGCCCGATCCGAAGCAATGGGAAAACGATTTTCGAAGGAGACGTAAATGCAGTGCACGGCCTGCAAGCAAGGATCGACTGCGCCGGGCACTGCAACCGTGAGCGTTGATAAGGAAGTTTGTGTCGTCGTCATTC
>JADFDR010000122.1 GCA_018262735.1 Geobacter sp. | reverse complement strand
AAAATTTGCGCGATCTTGGTTGCCGGGGCATTGAGCAGTCCGATGATCTTGCCGCGCAACTGATCCATCGACGGCAACTCGGCAAGCTTCGCAACATCTTCCGGTGTCAACGTGCTGCCGTCTACCACAGCGCCTTGAATATCAAACTTCTCGTTGGTCTTCTTGAACTCCACCAAAATCTTGGCGAGGCCTACCGGATCCCCAAACGAGATTGCGACCGCCGTCGGACCTGCGAGATGTTGATGAATGCCTTCGAGCGGCAGTCCTTCCGACGCACGACGCAACAGCGAATTTTTCGCCACACAGTACTCGTACGCGCCGCTTGCGTCGGAGCGAATCTTACCGCGCAACTTATTCAGCTCACTTACTTTGAGTCCGCGATAATCGGCAACGAAGACACTCGTCGCACGCGAAAACTTCTCGCGAAAAACCTCGACCTTCTCTTCTTTCTGAGCACGTGTTAGCACGACCCTACCTCTTCTCTCTGTTCTTCGACTTCTACGCTGCGAGCTTCGAAGGATCCAAACGCACGCCCGGACTCATCGTCGCCGAGATTGCTGCCTTCTTGAGATACGTTCCCTTGACCGCCGTCGGTCGCGCCTTGATTACAGCGTCGAGCAACGCTCGGATGTTGGCGGCAAGCTTGTCTGCGTCGAAAGATTTCTTTCCAACGATGGCATGCACGATTCCGCTCTTGTCGGCGCGGTATTCAACTTTGCCCGCTTTTTGTTCTTCCACGGCGCGCTGAATGTCCATCGTCACAGTACCGAGCTTCGGATTCGGCATGAGACCACGCGGACCGAGTGCCTTACCTAATCGACCAACGACACCCATCATGTCCGGCGTCGCAATCACGCGATCAAACTCGAACCAGTTGTCTTCAAGAATCTTCTTCGCGAGCTCCTCACCACCGACATGGTCGGCACCCGCCGCCTTCGCCTCTTTTTCCTTGTCACCCTTCGCAAACACCAAAACGCGTACCGACTTGCCTACGCCGTGCGGAAGCACAATCGCGCCACGCACCATCTGATCCGCATACTTCGGATCAACATTGAGATTGATTGCGATCTCCACCGTCTCGTCGAACTTCGCGCTCGGAAACGCCTTCAACACGCCGAGTGCATCGGTAAGCTCGTAAAGCTTGTCTCGATCAACGGCCTCTGCTGCTTTGCGATATCGTTTGCCTGCTGCCATCGCTCTAACCCTCCACCTCGATACCCATGGAACGTGCCGTGCCCGCAATAATGCGCACCGCCATTTCAAGATCATGAGCATTGAGATCGTTCTGCTTGATCTTCGCAATCTCTTCCAATTGCTGACGCGTAACCTTCGCAACCTTGTTGCGATTCGGTGCACCCGATCCCTTCTCGACCTTGGCCGCCTTTTTGAGCAACACCGCCGCTGGCGGCGACTTCATAATGAACGTGAAGGTGCGATCGGAATACACGGTGATCTCCACCGGAATGATCAGCCCTTTTTCCATCTCTTGAGTTCGCGCGTTAAAGGTTTTGCAGAACTCCATGATGTTCACGCCGTGCTGACCCAATGCCGGACCCACCGGCGGCGCAGGATTAGCAGAGCCAGCCGGACATTGCAGTTTGATCATCGCTGTAACTTTTTTTGCCACGTTTCAGTCTCTCCTCAAGCTTTCTCAACCTGAACAAAATCGAGTTCCACCGGCGTTGCTCGCCCGAACACTTGCACCATGACGCGCAACTTTTCTTTCTCCGGTTTGACTTCGTCGATGTAACCCGAAAAGTTCGCGAACGGTCCGCTAACCACGCGCACCGACTCTCCTTGCTCAAACACCACGAGCGGCTTCGCCTTTGCGCCTCCGTCGCGCATCTGATCTGTCATCCGCGCAACTTCTTCATCGGAAATCGGTTGCGGCTTATGACCCTCTCCGGTGTCACCCACGAAGCCCGTCACCTTCGGTGTACCCTTCACGATGTGCCAGGTCTCGTCGTTCAACTCCATGTGTACCAAGAGATATCCGGGGAAGAACTTGCGCCGCGAAGTGCGCTTCTTGCCATTCACAACTTCGACGACTTCTTGCTCGGGAATCAAAATCTCGTCGAAAAACTCTTCCTTGTTCAAAAGTTTCGCGCGCTCGAGCAAAGACTGCTTTGCTCGCTTCTCGTAGCCCGAATACGTGTGGACGATGTACCACTTCTTCGCCATCACGGCTTCTCCAGTAACGGTTCCGCTCAACTGGGCAAAAGGAGCTGCATCAACTTCGAGAAGGTAAAGTCCACCACCCCAAGCAACACAGCAAAAAATGCGACCAGCACCAGAACACCAATCGTGCCAACGCGTGTCTCAACGAGAGATGGCCACACGACCTTCTTCGCTTCTCCACGCACCTCTTCGAGGTATTGCGATGCATCCTGGATCCATCCTTGGGGATGGAACTTCGAATCACTCTTCGAATCCTCAGACACGTTTTCGCTCCTCGCTGCACTTCAAAACTCAAACACCATCCGACACAAAACTGCGAAGCGTCTCGGAATTCGCTTGCGTGCGCAACTGGCAGGCGCGGAGGGACTTGAACCCCCAACCCCCGGATTTGGAGTCCGGTGCACTACCAAATTGTGCTACGCGCCTCCAATCGCACTACTCGATAATTTCCGAGACAACGCCTGCACCGACGGTGCGGCCGCCTTCACGGATGGCGAAGCGAAGCTCCTTGTCCATCGCGATCGGCGTAATCAGCGTCACTTCCATCTCGACGTCATCACCCGGCATCACCATCTCCGTGCCCGCCGGCAACTGCACCGAGCCCGTCACATCCGTCGTCCGAAAGTAAAACTGGGGACGGTAGTCGTTAAAGAACGGCGTGTGACGACCACCCTCTTCCTTCGTCAACACATACGCGCGAGCCTTGAACTTCGTGTGCGGCGTGATCGATCCCGGCTTGGCGAGAACCTGACCGCGCTCCACATCATCCTTGCCCGTGCCGCGCAAGAGACACCCCACGTTGTCGCCCGCCTGACCCTCGTCGAGCAACTTGCGGAACATCTCGACTCCCGTCACCGTCGTCTTCGTCGTCCCACGAATCCCCACGATCTCCATTTCGTCGCCCGGGCGAACCTTGCCCTGCTCGATACGACCCGTCACCACCGTGCCGCGACCCGTAATCGAAAACACATCCTCGATCGGCATCAAAAATTCCTTGTCAAAATCACGCTTCGGCTCCGGAATCGACGTGTCGAGAGCCGAGATCAACTCATCAATGCACTTGCCCGCAACGTCGTCACTAGGATTCTCGTTCGCCTTCAAGGCCGATCCCTTGATGATCGGAACCGTGTCCCCCGGAAATCCGTGCTTCGAGAGCAACTCGCGCACTTCCATCTCCACCAACTCGAGCAACTCCGGATCATCCACCATGTCGCACTTGTTCAAAAACACAACAATGTGTGGAACGTTCACCTGGCGAGCGAGCAACACGTGCTCGTGCGTCTGCGGCATCGGACCGTCCGCCGCACTCACCACCAAAATCGCTCCATCCATCTGCGCCGCGCCCGTGATCATGTTCTTCACGTAATCCGCGTGACCTGGACAATCCACATGTGCGTAATGACGGTTCGGAGACTCGTACTCCACGTGCGACGTCGCAATCGTAATCCCGCGCTCGCGCTCTTCCGGTGCCTTGTCGATCTGGTCGAAGTTCAGCTTCTCCGCCAATCCCTTGTGCGCTTGGCGCTGCGTGATCGCCGCCGTCAACGTCGTCTTGCCGTGATCCACATGCCCAATCGTCCCCACATTCACATGCGGCTTCTTGCGCTCAAACTTCGCTTTCGCCATCTCTCTTCACCTCTTGCTTTGGTTTCGGTTCCTGTTTTCTGTTTCGTTTCTCGTTCGAATTGTTTCGGGATTTCAAATCCCATCTTGCCATCGCGCTAACGATTCAAAATTTCGTTTGCCACCGCTGTCGGCACTTCGACATACGTCGAAAACTGCATGGTGTAGGTGGCACGTCCTTGTGTCATCGAGCGCAAACTATTCACGTAGCCAAACATTTTCGACAGCGGAACTTCGGCTTGGATCACCTGCGAATTCCCGCGCATTTCGATACCTAGCAACTGTCCACGGCGACTGTTCAAATCGCCTTGCACCGCGCCGACAAACTCTTCCGGCGTTACGACTTCAACCTTCATCACGGGCTCAAGCAAAACCGGCGATGCATTGTGAAGCGCTTCCTTCATGGCGAGTGAGGCCGCGATCGTGAACGATCGCTCCGACGAATCCTCTTCGTGCGCCTGACCGTCGAGCAACGTAACGTGCACATCCATCACGGGATAACCGCAAAGCTCCCCGGACTGCAGCGCGTCTTCGCACCCTTGACGAATTGCTGCGTGAAACGCCCTGGGAATCGAACTTCCCTTGAGCTTGTTTTCCCAAACAAAACCCGAACCACGCTTGCCCGGAGCCACCTCGAGCTTGACGACACCAAAATCGTTGTTCCCGCCGGTCTGCCGGATGTAGCTTCCCTCCGCAGTCGCCGGTGACGTAATCGTTTCTTTGTAGGCAACTTGAGGACGCCCCACATTCGCATCGACACCAAACTCGCGCAGCAGACGATCCACGATGATCTCGAGATGAAGTTCGCCCATTCCCGAAATAATGGTTTGCCCGGTTTCTTCGTCGATGCGCACGCGAAACGACGGATCTTCCTGCGCGAGTCGCGTAAGCGAAGCTGCTAACCGATCGAGGTCAGCTTGCGTCTTCGACTCAATTGCAATCGAAATAACCGGCTCGGGAAACTCCATCGATTCAAGAAGAATCGGTTTATGAATTGCAGAAAGCGTGTGCCCAGTAACAGCATCTTTGAGTCCGACGACGGCAGCGATGTCTCCTGCGTAAACCGTGTCAATTTCCTCGCGCTTGTTAGCGTGCATGCGCAGCAAACGTCCAACGCGCTCCTTGCGACCCGTGCCCACATTCAAAACCTGATCGCCAATCTTGAGCTGGCCGGAATACACACGAATGAAGGCAAGGCTACCCACATGCTTGTCCGACATGATCTTGAAGACAAGCGCCGAAAACGGCTCCTTGTCGTCGGGCATACGCACTTCTGTGACATCTTTCTTCGGGACAATTCCTTCTACGGCCGAGATATCAAGTGGCGACGGCAAGAAGTCGACCACCGCATCAAGCAACGGTTGCACACCGCGATTTTTGAATGACGCCCCACAAAGCACCGGCACGATGCGATTGCGAAGCGTACCTACGCGCAGAGCCTTGCGAATTTCATCCACCGCAATCGATTCACCCGCGAGATACTTCGTCAGCAACGCCTCGTCGATGTCCGATACGGCTTCAAGTACGGCCTCGCGTGCGCGCG
>JADFDR010000121.1 GCA_018262735.1 Geobacter sp. | reverse complement strand
GTCGTGCGCCCGATGACTTCCTTGGGCTTCACGAGTTCGATGCGATGGAGCATCGAAGCGCGATCAAAGAGCGCCTCCATCGCGATGTGGATGCCTGGGAAAATGGCGCCGCCGAGGTACTCGCCTTTTTCGGAGATGCAGTCGAAGGTGATGGCCGTGCCGAGATCGACCGCAATGACGGGACCGCCGTACATTTCGAGCGCTGCGACGGAGTTCACGATGCGATCAGCGCCGACTTCACGCGGATTTTCGTAACGCACCGGCATTCCCGTTTTGATGCCGGGGCCGACGATCATCGGCGCCTTATCGAAAAGTTTTTCGCAGACGCGCTCCCAGATTGGGAGTAGCGGCGGCACGACGCAGCAAATGATGACATCGCCGATTTCCTCGAGTTTTTGTTTTGAGTGATCGAAGAGCGAACGCAAGAAAACGATGACTTCGTCGGAGGTGTGCTCGCGGTAGGTTCCGATTCGCCAGTGATGCCGGAGCAATCCCGTGCCGTTCGCATATTCGAAGACGCCGAGTGACACATTGGTGTTTCCGATGTCAATTACGAAAAGTGATTTGGAATCCACGCCATGTCTCCCTTCAGAATGTTCGATTGCGATTGGCCGAAGATTGCCGAACGCGCACATCGCCCGCCAGGATACGAAGCCGTTTGCCGTTCGCGGTTTGAACGACGAGTGCGCCGTCGTCTGCAAGTTCTTGCACGATGCCGTCGATTTCGCGTTCGCCTGCATTCGAGATCGTGACCTGCGTCCCTGGCATTTGGAATAGCGCTTCGAAGCGTGGCCGCAGTGCGGAAAACCCCGCTTCGAAGTGCAGGTCGAAAACTTCTTCAAGCGTATTGTAAAGCACTTGTGCGAAGCGCACGCGCTGGATGGATTGCCCGCAATGCGAAGCGAGGCTTGTCGCCGAATCGCGAAATTCGTCCGGAAATTTTTCACGCGGCGTATTGAGGTTGACGCCGATGCCAAGGATCAAGAAGCCGACGCGCGTCGCTTCGGCTTGCAACTCCATCAAGATGCCGGAGGTCTTGAGGCCACGAAGCAAGACATCGTTTGGCCATTTGATCGTAACTGCAGCCTCGGAAGCCGGGTGTGTCGGCAGCGTGTGGTGCAGGGTGTCGCGGATCGTTTCGGCGACGGCCACGGCCGCCGTGAGTACGGTCGTCGCAGCGCGGTCGAGCGTCAAATTTGGGCGCAGCACGATCGAGGTGTAGAGGTTTTCGTTGGCCGGCGAAAAGAAGCTGCGCTGAAGACGTCCGCGTCCTTGAGTTTGTGCTTCGGCAACGACGGTGGTGCCGTGCGGTGCGCCTTGGCGGGCGAGTTCGAAGGCGACACGATTCGTCGAATCGATTTCCGGAAAATAGTGATAGTGGCGTGCGAGCCACTGCGTGCGCAGGCCGGGCGTGATTTGCTCGGCGTGCAGACGGTCGGGGCATGCGCGAAGTTGATAGCCACCGCCGGCGACGCCGTCGATTGCATAGCCAAGTGCGCGTAACGCTTCGATGTGTTTCCAGACTTGATTGCGTGATACACCAAGAAGTGACGACAGGGCTTCGCCGGATTGCGACTGGCCGGATGTCGTCTGCAAGGCAGCCAGAATTTGGGCAGCGCCGTGGGTCATGCGGGGCGAGTATCCAAAGCGATTTCGAGTGCAATGTCGACGGCGGGTGCGGAATGCGTGAGCGCACCGACGGAAATGCGATGGACGCCCGTCTCGGCAATGGCGCGAATGTTCGCGAGCGTAACGCCGCCCGAGGCTTCGAGTTCGATGCGGTCGCGCAAGGCTTTGCAAATCGCCGTGAGCGATTCGGGAGTTTGGTTGTCGAGCAGGAGCGAGTCGGCGCCGGCTTCGAGTGCGATCTGTGCTTGTTCGAGGGATTCGACTTCCACCTGAACACGCAAGTGTTTCGGCGCTCCGGTTTTGGCGGCCTGCACGGCGCGAGCGAGGCTTCCCGCTGCGGCAATGTGATTGTCTTTGATCAGAATCCCGTCATAAAGGCCGATGCGATGATTGGTGCCACCCCCGGTCGCCACGGCGTATTTGTCGAGTGCGCGCCAGCCGGGCAATGTCTTGCGCGTGTCGACGAGTTTGGTTGAAGTGCCGGCAATTTGATCGACGTATTTTTGTGTCAGCGTCGCAACGCCAGAGAGGCGCTGCAGAAAGTTCAGTGCCGTGCGTTCGGCGGCGAGAATGCTGCGCATCGAGCCTGCGATGCGTGCGAGGATCGTTCCGGGTCGGACGCATTCTCCGTCGGAAGCAATCGCCTCGAAACGTAGCGTCGGATCTACCGCCGCAAAAACTTCGCGGGCAACTTCAAGACCGCAAACGATCAGGTCTTGTCGCGCTTCGATCACGGCGGTGCCTTGTAGCGATTCGGGAATCGTGAGTTTGGATGTGACATCGCCACTTCCAATGTCTTCGGCGAGCGCGCGTTCAAGGAGCGAGCGCCATTCTTGTAACGCAGGAGAGTGTCGGGGCGGCGTCATGGCCGAACCAGGCGCTTCAAGCGCGAAAGACGTTCGCGAATCTCGTTGCTTTCTTGGGCGAAGCGTTCCTGTTTTTCTTGTTCGCTTGCGACGACTTCGGGCTTGGCGCGTTCGATGAAGTTCGGATTGTCGAGCTTCTTGGCGACCTGCGCCAAGTCGGCTTCGAGCTTCTGCAATGTTTTTTCGAGACGCGGGATTTCTTCGGCAAGAAAACTCGGATCGTCGAATTCGACGGCGATGCGGTGCCCGGAAGCGATGCCGAGTGCGGCGGTCTCGGAAACGGCAGCATCCGAAAATACGATCTCGCCACTGAGTGTAAGGCTCGTGATTCCGGCGCGATGTTTTTCGACGAGTTCCCGAATCTCCGTCGGAAATGTCACGCGCACGCGATTTCTTTGCGGTACGCCGAGCTCGCCGCGAATTTGTCGAATGCTCACGATGAAGGCGACGATCGTGTCCATTTCGGTGGCTTCGGCGAGCGAGAGCGGTGCGCTCGGCTTGGGGTAATGCTGCTGCATGAGTAACTCTTGATTGTGTAATGGCAACGCACTTGCGATTTCTTCGGTGACGAACGGAATGTAAGGATGCAATCCGAGCAAAACGCCATGCAAAACTTCGACGAGCGTGCGCTGCGTGGCGCGTCGCGCAGCGGCGTCTCCGCCTTGCAGGGTTTGCTTCGCAAGTTCGATGTACCAATCGCAAAATTCTTTCCATACGAATTGATAGAGAGTGCTTGCGGCATCGCTGAAGCGGTAGTCGGCAAGTGCTCGATGCGATTCTTCGAGTGCCTTCGTGAGGCGTACGCGAATCCAGCGATCGTAGAGCGCTCCGTCGGAGACGCTTGCGCTCGCGTCGTAGTCTTCGAGATTGAGCAACGCAAAACGCGCTGCGTTCCACAATTTGGTGATGAAGGCGCGCGAGGCGGTGATCTTTTCTTCGCCGAGCTTGATGTCGCGGCCTTGGATGGCGAGCGAAGCGAGCGTGAGGCGCAGTGCGTCGGTGCCATGCGCTTCGATCATCGCGAGGGGATCGATCACGTTGCCTTTGCTCTTCGACATCTTCTCGCCGTGCGCATCGCGAATCAGCGGATGGATGTAGACATCGCGAAACGGAACTTCGTTCGTGAAGTGCAACCCGAGCATCATCATGCGTGCAACCCAGAAGAAAATGATGTCGAATCCGGTCGAGAGCACCGACGTGGGATAAAACGCGCGAAAGTCTTGGGTGTCGTCCGGCCAGCCCATCGTCGAAAACGGCCAAAGTCCGCTTGAAAACCAGGTGTCGAGCACATCGACTTCCTGCGTAAGCTGAGTGTCACCGCAGTGTGTACATTGCGTGGGATCTTCGATGGCAACTGTCCACTCCCGGCACGCTGTGCATTGCCAGGCCGGGATGCGATGCCCCCACCAAAGCTGACGCGAGAGCGTCCAAGGACGGATGTTTTCGAGCCAGTGGAAATACGTCTTCTCCCAACTCTTCGGATAAAATGTGGTGCGTCCGTCGCGCACGGCTGCGATCGCGCGCTTGGCAAGCGGTTCCATGTCGAGAAACCACTGCTCCGAAAGCACGGGCTCGACGACGGTTGTGCAACGATCGCAGTGCGGCACTTCGTGCGGGTGATCTTTCACGCCAACCAAGAGCCCCTGCGTTCCGAGATCTGCGACGACGCGTTTGCGTGCTTCCTGCACCGTGAGTCCCGCGTAAGGACCTGCACTTGAATTGAGTTTTCCGTCGGGATGCAAGATGTTGATCATCGGTAAGCCGAGGCGCTGCGCACATTCAAAGTCGTGCGGATCGTGGCCGGGCGTGATCTTGACGGCGCCTGAACCAAACTCGCGATCCACAAAAGTGTCGGCCACGATCGGAATGTCGCGGTTCGCGAGAGGCAAGCGGAGCGTTTTGCCAATCCATGCTTGATAGCGCTCGTCGTCGGGGTGCACGGCCACGGCCGTATCGCCGAGCATGGTTTCGGGGCGCGTGGTCGCAACTTCGATCCACTCGTTTGTGTCTTTGAGTGGGTAGCGGATCGAATACAGGTGACCGGTTTCGGGCTGGTAAGGGCTCTCGAGATCCGAAAGCACCGTCGCGCAGCGCGGGCACCAGTTCACGAGACTTTCGCCGCGCGTGATCAACCCTTCTTGGTGTAGCCGCACGAAGGCGGTACGCACGGCTTTCGAAAGTCCCGCATCGAGGGTGAAACGCTCGCGCGACCAATCGCACGAAGATCCGAGTGCCTTCAATTGCTCGATGATCTTCGAGCCGGAATGTTCTTTCCATTCCCAGACGGTTTTCACGAATGCTTCACGACCGAGCTCGTGCCGCGTTTTGCCTTTTTCGGCGAGTTGGCGTTCGACAACAACTTGTGTCGCGATGCCGGCGTGATCCGTGCCGGGCAACCAAAGTACGTTGTAGCCCTCGATGCGCTTGTGGCGCGCGAGCACGTCTTGCAACGTGTTGTTGAGCGCATGTCCGAGATGCAAATAACCGGTGACATTCGGCGGTGGAATCACGATTGAGAAGCGTGGACGCGCATCGTCGTGGCGTGCGCGGAACAAATCGCGCGCAAGCCATTCCTGATACCAGCGCGCTTCGGCGGGTTTGGGATCAAATCGTGTCGGAAGTTTTGGATTTGCTTCAGTCAAGGGAGGAGGAGTCTAACCAGCGACGATTCGAGTTGCTAGCCACGCGCCGCATGAGTGCGCTTTCAAAATGCTGCTTGCCGATCCCGCGGTTTCACGAAGATCGGCAAGCGTTGGATGTCTTATGTCGTGATCGAGTCCGCGCGCTCGCACACTCGCGCCGTGCTCATGAATCCTTTTTCAAGCGTCGGATTTCTTCTTGAATCAAGGTTTCGGCCATCTGAGGGATGACTTCCCATGCAATGGCTTCCACGCGCTC
>JADFDR010000120.1 GCA_018262735.1 Geobacter sp. | reverse complement strand
GGACAGCCGCCGTGTGGAACTCATCTCACTCAAAACCTCAAAGGAAAAGTACGCAGACGAACGATGCGGCGCATGCGCCACCGGGCCAAAACTCACTCCGCATCGCAAGGAGTGGGCAGAATCACGACTCTCGTCTCTGCCGCAAAAAACGCTTTTACTCTACCCTCGAAAGCCAATCGAAAGTAGTCTGATGCAAAGTGTTTTTGCATGACGCAACACAAAAGCACGGACCTTCTCTTCCACCAACCGCACACGACATTCATCTCGAGTAAAGCCATGCAACCTTCATCGAAATTTTTCGCCTTGGCCCGCCTTGGGCGCTTGATTGCAATCGCGCATTTCATCGTGGGACGGATTTGGTTTTTGCTTTGCATTCTCAAGCTCACGCTCGAAATCGCCACGCCCTGGCCGTGGCGTCCGCACGACCTCGAACAACGCAGCATCTGGGCGCAAAGATACATGCAGCGTTTCAGCCAAACCTTTCTCGACATGTTGTATCGGATCCGTTTGATCCGTGTGCGCTGGATCGGTCGCGAGCGCTTGCTCTCGACCGAACCGTTGCTGATCGTCGCCAACCATCCCAGTTTTCTCGACGTCTTTTTCTTGCTTGCCGAGCTTCCCCAAGCCGACTGTCTCGTATCGCAAAAATGGGCGCGCAATCCGACGCTGAGTGCAGTCATCAAGGCGACGGAATGGGTCACGAACGATTCGAGCCGACAAATGCTCGAGACTTGCATCGCGCGCTTGCAAGCCGGACGGACCCTCGTACTATTCCCGGAAGGTACGCGATCCCCCGAGGGCGAACTGAACGAATTTCAACGGGGAGCCGCGCATATCGCACTGCATGCGAAGTGTCCGATTCTTCCCGTGGTGATCCACTGCAAGAATCCCAAGCAAATGCGCGAACTCAATTGGAGCACTCCGTATGAAGAACCGGGCGAATTTGTACTTGAAGTGTTGAATCCAGTTTCTCCCGCAGATTACCTAGATAAGAATCAGAGTCCGGCCGTCAATGCGCGCAAGTTGACGGCCACATTGTTTGACATTTTTTCAAAGAGGTTGGCGAGTGCAGAATTTTGAAAGTCTCGAAAAAGAACTGAAGGAACTCATCATTCAATCTTTGATGCTCGAAGATGTCACGCCGGACGACATCGTGAGCGAGGAGCCGCTCTTTGTCGAAGGGCTTGGACTCGACTCGATCGATGCCCTCGAATTGGCGATCGCACTCGAAAATCAATACGGCGTGAAGATCGAAGACAACCCCGAAGAAAACCGCAAAATCTTCATGTCCGTGCAAAGCCTCGCTGCGTACGTAGGTGCGCACCGCGCCAAATAGATTGCCATGTTCGCCAATCTGCTGCTGACGCCGCGTCCTGAACATTCCATAGTGGCTATCGGCAACGTCGGTAGTGCGCGCGATCTTTCGTGCACAAACGACGAATCTACACAAAAAAGAGTTGCATGCGAAGCTCGCTTGAATTGGGCTTGTTTCGCGCGCGATGTCGCTGCGCTCGCACGGGCACTGACTTCTGTGGAATCTTCCATGGAATCCACCAAAGCACAGTTTGCAATGAACGCCTCCTCGGCACCGCGCTGGCTTCTCTTCACGGAGAATCCTTACGCATTTGCCGTCGCTCTAACGGCCCTCGCACAAACCGGTTGCGTGGCGGTTTTGCCGCCAAACTCCCAGCGCGAAACCCTGCATGAACTGGCGGAAGGATGCGTGGGGCTACTCAGCGACCAAGCAGATCTCGCAATTGCACTTCCGACGATAGATCCGCTCGCTCCCGGAAAACCCGAAGCGACCGTCGGCAAAATACCTTTCGTCGCACGCGCACTCGACGCCAATGCACTGCTCCTCGAGATCTGCACCTCCGGCAGCACGGGCCAGCGCAAACGCGTACCCAAATGCGTGCGTCAGATCGATGCCGAACTGACCCTACTCGAAAAAGTGTTCGGAGAGAGCCTCCCTGCCGACACGCAATTTTTTGCAACCGCGTCGCACCAACATTTCTACGGATTTTTGTTTCGCGTGCTTTGGCCGCTCGTTACCGGGCGTCCCTTCCGCCTCGAAAGTTTCTTGTACCCCGAAGAAATTTTGCCGCGCATGGCACAGACGAATTCGTGTGCACTCGTTTCGACTCCCGCACACTTGAAGCGACTCAAAGATGTGTCTGGTCTCGAGACACTGCGCTCGAAGTGCCGCGTTCTCTTTTCGTCGGGCGGTCCCCTCTCCCCCGAAGTCGCCTCTGCCCTCGCCCGCGCATTGGGTGAAGCGCCCATCGAAATTTTTGGATCGACCGAAACCGGTGGCGTCGCCTGGCGCAAGCAATCCAGCACACCTTCGGGCTTGGCCTGGACGACACTTCCCGGTGTCGAGATCGAACGCATGCCGAGTGACGGGCGATTGCGTGTGCACTCGCCTTTCGCAAGCAGCGAATCCGACGGGAGCGACGTCACGAAGGCAACATGCGAGATGGGCGACTGCATTGAACTTTTGACCGACGGTCGGTTCCTCGTACGGGGGCGAGCCGACCGCATCGTCAAAATCGGCGAAAAACGTCTCGCGCTTCCGGAAATGGAAGCGCGACTTCTCGAAAATTCCTTTTTGCAGGAAGTTGCACTCTTGCCGCTCGAGCGTTCGGACACAACGCGCGTCGGTGCCGTCGCGGTGCTGAGCGACGCCGGACAAAGCTTTCTCACGCAGCACGGGCGGCGCGCGCTCGCACAATCTCTCACGCAAAACTTGCAAACCCGCTTCGATCGGATCGTGCTGCCGCGTGCGTGGCGCTACGTCACGCGTCTTCCGGAAGATGCACAAGGAAAAGTCACGCAAAGTCTTTTGCGCGCACTTTTTGAAGCAAGCAGCGAAGTGACCGAGGGCAGGGAAAAGGAGATTGCTCTCGACGGTGGGACTCCGGAGGAAATGCGCACTCCGAGCACGGCCCCGAACACAACTCCTTTCGATCCGCAGAGCAAAACGCCCCTCGTTTTCCACGAAGAGCGCAGCGAAACTTCGCACCGAAGGCGCTGTCGCGTACCGGAAAATCTTGCTTCTTGCGACGGCCACTTCCCAATGAACCCGATCGTACCTGGCGTCGTGCAACTCGATTGGGTGATGACGGCAGCGCGTGATGTATGGGAAAATCTGCCAACGCCCATCCGCATCGAAGCGCTCAAATTCAAAACGCTTTTGCTCCCGGGGCAAGAGTTCGAACTCGCGCTGCAGCGGACGGGCAGCAAGTTGAGTTTTACGTTGCGCAATGTAAATCCGGACGGTGAAATCTTTTCCTCGGGACGTTTTGTACTTCCCTCCGACGGAGAAAAAGAGATGAACGCACACGAAATGAGCCTCCACCGGCAAGATTCCACAAAGGGCAACGGAAACGATCGTGACTGACTTTGCACCCTGCCTGCTTATTCCGATCTACAACCACGGCAACACCATTCGCGAAGTCGTGGCGTCGCTCGAGCGTTTCGATCTTCCGTGTCTCATCGTCGACGACGGAAGCGACGCCGCAACACGCGCCATCCTCGACCAAATCGAACGCGATTTTCGCTGGGTGAAAATCGAACACCATGCCGTGAACGGAGGACGCGGTGCCGCGATGCGCACCGGATACCTGCTCGCACATCGGCTTGGCTACAGCCACGCGATCCATCTCGATGCCGATCGCCAACATTCTGCCGACGATGTACCCAAGTTTCTCGCGGCACTTCGCGAAAATCCGAAACTCTTTCTCTGCGGGAAACCTATCTTCGACGAATCCGCACCGGCGCTGCGCCTCTTCGGACGGAAATTTTCACAAGGTCTCGTTTGGCTCGAAACGCTTTCGCTTGCGATTCACGATCCGCTTTGCGGCTATCGAGCCATCCCGACACAAAGTAGCGTTGAACTTTTGCGCAAGCATCCCTGCGGCAACGGCATGGAGTTCGATATCGAATTCGCCGTGCACATGGTCTGGAGAGGCGTCCCTGTACGCAATATCCCGACACGAGTGCGCTACTTTGAAGGTGGCATTTCGCATTTTCGTCACCTTTGGGACACGCTGCGCATTGCACGCACGCACGCAACACTCCTGCTCGGCATGCTGTTACGCAGTCCTGTGTTGATCGCACGGAAACTGCGGAAAACAGCATGAGCGAAATGCGGGATACCGCCGACGCAGAGACCAATCCTTCGATGCCATCTGCGACGAAAACTCCCCGTCCCCCACAAGACGCAGCGCAGTCGGACTGGACAAACTTGCAAGAGCGCGGCTCTCTCGCTGTGCTTCGATTCGTGGCGCGCTTGTATCGAATGTTCGGACGGCGCTTCAGCTACTTCTCCCTGCATTGCATCACGATCTATTATTTTCTAACCGCACGCGATCTTCACCGTTTTTCGCGCGATTACTTTGCACACCTCACCTCTTCTCCCGAGGGTCTTCGTGCCCTGGGGCATCGTCCCCATTGGCGTGACACCTATCGCCAAATTTTCGAATTCTCGATCGCCATCTTCGATCGAATGTGCGTTTGGATGGGCGAGGCAACACATTTTCAATTCAAGTGGCACGGCGACGAACACCTGCGTGAGCTCGTTGTCCACCGACGCGGAGGCATTCTGCTCGGTTCGCACCTTGGAAGCTTCGAGATGCTGCGCACGCTCGCCTCGCAACACGCCGTCGTCATCAACATCGTCACGTTCACGGAGCATGCGCCAAAGATCAATTCCTTCTCTGCGAACCTCGACCCCAACTGCCGCTTGCACATCATCCCGATGCTGCCCAATGCGATGCAAACGGGCTTCGAAATTCGCGCCTGTCTCGAACGCGGAGAACTCGTCGCCATGCTGGCCGATCGCCTCGCTCCAGGGCAACGTCACAATTCGGTGTCGATTCAGTTTCTCGGCGGCACCATCGTCCTGCCACGGGGCCCCTTCGAAATCGCAACACTTCTCGGTGTTCCAATCCTTATGACCACCGGCCTTCGCGTTGCCGACGCGAGCTACGAGATTTTTGCGGAACCATTTTACGACGGCGCCAAAGTGTCGCGCAAAGAACGCCCCGCCCAAATCGAAAATCTCGCTCAGGATTACGCCAAACGACTCGAACGCTATTGCTACCGCGCACCTTATCAGTGGTACAACTTCATGGAATACTGGGAGTCGCCCTCCACCGACGCGATCCGTTCCTCTACCGCGCCAAAGAAAGACTCATGATGGCGACACCCTCTTCCTGCGAATTCCCTCCGATCCAAACCCTGCTCCCTCAAGCCGGCCCCATGGCCTTGCTCGAGCGCGTACTTTCCCACACGAGCGAACAAACGGTCTGCGAATGCACGATTCGCCCGTCCAATCTTTTTTTGAATCCGCAGCAACACGTTCCGGTGTGGATTGGGATCGAATACATGGCGCAGAGCGTCGCCGCACACGCAAGCCTTCTT
>JADFDR010000011.1 GCA_018262735.1 Geobacter sp. | reverse complement strand
TCCGAGGGCGGTGACGCCACGCCGCCTTCGACAAAATCGTCGGAAGGAACTGCCGAAAATTCTTCGAGCGTCAATGCGCCAAGACTTGCCACCGACACACTCTCGGGCGCGCTCGTCTCCTCTTCCGCGTAGCCAAGCACAGGAAAAGCGACCGCCAAAAGTGTCAGCCCCACGCTTCCCCAACGGCGCATTCCAAAGCTCCTACGACTTGCTCGACGCGTTACGCTTTTCGGTTTCATTTCTACCTCGTCCTTTTCGACACCCCATCACGTCGATTTCTGTTCGTGCGCTTGTCCTTGCAGCATGCGTTGCCAGCTTGCAAATCACGTTCTTTCGGCCCTTACCGTATCGCAGGGCGGTTACGTTTTCGCATTTTGTTCTTCGACGGTTGCGCGCCGCAAAACCCCGCGCTCTGCGTCGAGCGTCACCCAGTCGCCCGTGCGAAAAGTCTGCATTGCGTTTCGCAAATTTACCACCGCCGGAAGACCATACTCACGCGCCAGCACCGCGCCGTGCGAAACCGCACTTCCAAGCTCCGTCGCAATCCCTGCAATGGAGCCAAAATAAGGCGTCCATCCTACATCAATCGCAGGGACGATCAGGATCTCCTCTGCGCGAAAGCGCATGTTTTCTGCGCACGGTTGCGCGAGATCCGCAAGGCTCGAGACCACCCGCGCTCGCCCGGTCGCGCAGCCGCGCGAAACGGGTTGCCCGCAAAGAACATCCCCTGCCTCCGACGCCGTCGTCGGCTGCGAAACAAGCACTTGCGGTTTGCCGATGCTGATGTCGGCAAACTCAAGCCTTTGCTCCAACGCGAAAGCACGTCGTCGCGCCGGAACGCATGCTGTCGGCGCGCTCCCGGTTTTCGCGACAAGTCGGCCTATTTCTTCGTGCGTAAGAAAAAAAATGTCTTCCTGTTGGGCAAGCGCACCGCGCTGCACCAGCGAGTCACTCAAATGGCGATAGGCAAGCTTGAAGCGCTCGAGAACTTGCACGCTGAGCGATTTGGTTTTTTCGCGATTGCGCACCGCGGCGCGTGCCAAGCGCAAAAGAAAAGGCGCAAGCCAAGCAAACCGCATCGAACCACGAATCTCCGACGGAAAATTTGCCTTTTGCGCTGTCCTTCGCCCTTCTTGTCGGGGTGCAAAAAACCGCGCCTGCAGCGCTGCGATCAACACTGTGGAATCCAGACGCCAACTCGCTGCGCGAAGCTCAAACTCTTTTTCGCCACGATGACCGTAACATTTCAAAAACTCCTGAAACGACACAAATGCGTGTCCGGCTTCTTCGCTTTGCAACCAATCGCGCGCTTGTTGCGTGTCTGCACGGAAAAAATTTCCCTCCGCCTGCGGCTCGGCGCGCAACGCTGCAAAAACGGCATCGAGAGCAGCGGACAATTCGTCGACTTCCGGAATCCCGCGCAAAAGCCCAGCGAGCGTGCGATCCACTGCATCCTGAGAAAATCCGCACCACGCGAGCCATTCGCCAAGAACGCCATGCATCGCACCTGCTCCAAGCGACGCTACCAAGTGTATGTCGAACGCTTCGTCGAGCAGCGGTTGCGCACGCACCAACTCTTGCCACTGCTCGATCTCGTCCGAAAGCAATGCGGGCGCACGATCGCGAGCCAGGCTCCGTTCGAACCCGGCGAGCCGCGATCGTACCGTGAGCAGCGACATAAAGAATTGTATGCTCGCGCACAGACGCTTCGGCCAAGACGCACGCGACACCGACGGCATCTCCGGCACCCTCCGACCGCAGAACGGAACGACGAAATTTTCTTCCTTGGCACCGACGATCACCCGTGCAAGCTGCACTGTCTCGGTGAGATCGATGAAAAGATGACCCAAGCGCAGCTTGAAAACGCGGTGCTCGCTCGCAGTGGACCTTGCCAAACGCGCTCGTAAAAAAGCTCGTTGCATCGCGTTCTCGATTGCAGGCACCACCGTCGAAATCGTGAGCGGCGTAATCGCATCCGGCAAAATCTCGCCTACATTTCCGCGTGTCAATACGGCATCGACGCGAACCTCAGCCGTATCGAACTCGCTCGGATCACAATCCAGAGTCGTGATCGGACGCATCTGCAGCCAGTGCACGACGCCCTGTGCATCGATCGCCCATTCGAGATCGAGCGGAACGCCCTGTGCCGCTTCTGCATGAAGTGCGCCCGCGACGAGGGCCTCGATTTCCGACGCAGTCAACAACGCTTGCATGCCTTCGCCGCCGTATCGTACGACTTCACCCGTGCGCGAAAGATGCAAGGTCGTGGCGCGTTGCACGCCTGCGACGAGGCGATCCGCAAAACCGGGGACGACTTCGAGAATCATTCTGTCACGAAATTGTGTCACCGGATCTACCGTAAACAACACCCCCGCCTTGCTCGCCGGCACCATCTTCTGCACGATGACCGCTGCTGCGGTGTCGGCCGCTTGCAGCTCGCTGGCAGCGTGTCGACTTCGATACGCCGCGCTGCGCGCACTTCGCACCGACGAAAAACAGCGCGCAACGGCAGCGCGCACGGCAGCGATTCCGACAACATGAAGCGAGGTCTCGAATTGACCCGCAAAAGAACAGGTGCTGCCATCTTCGCCTTCCATCGAGGAACGAACCGCCACCGCACCTGCGCCAAGCGCCTCATAGAACGATCGCAAAGCAGGAGCGGAAGCACGCGTCAGCACGAAGCCTGGCGGAACCTGAAGACCGAGCTGCATCAAACGCACGAGACCACGCGCTTTTCCGCCGATGCGGGAATGCTGCAGCCGGCTCTCCTCGCACTCTTTCAATTCGGAAAGAGTGAAAACATCGCGCACCGCTGCGCTATCTTGTCGTTTCAAATCCGAGGCATCCATTGACACTACCTTTTGTTACGACCGCATTGCATGCACAGCGCAAAGAACGCAGTGCCAAGGAAGAAGAGTCCGGGCTTTCTCTCGCGTTGCACGAAAACGCATGAAAAAGCGCGATGCCCAAAAACAGCTTCGCCGCAGACGCAAGCCTTATGATAGCTTTCGAAGCATCGCTGCGAACCGTAGAGAAATTCTGTCCGAGTCAAAGACACCACCATGAATGAAGTATCCTGCCAGGCCATTCGCATCCTGATCGACGCGCTGCGCGAGCGCAACGTCGATCCTGTACCGATCCTGGAACGCTTCGATCTCTCCCTCGAAAAAATCGCAGATTCGTCCTCCTGGGTGGACTGGCGCGTTTATCTTGCACTCGGAAACGCTGTCGAAACGGCCTGCCCCCATCCCGGCGAACTCGAAGCCATCGGAGCCAAACTTCTCGACGATCCATCGTTTCAGGTCGTCTGGGCGCTTTCGAAGTTTTTCCTCAGTCCTTATCACTTGTACTCGATGGGAAGTCGCTGGATCGGCAATCGATATTTTCGCAATGCACACTATGAGTGCAGCGAACAACCCGACGGACGAATCCTCTTCTGCGTTGCGATCTCCGAAAAAAACGCGCACTCCGATGCCTTCTTCCGCTTTCATGCGGGAGCACTTGCGGCAGGAACGCGCATCCTCGGCAGGAAGAAACCAGCTCGCGTCGAATCGAAAATCACCTCTCGCCGCGGCGAATTCTGGATCACGATTCCGCACGCACCGTCGGTCCTACGCCGACTGCGCACGGCGCTTGGCTCGTCCGACGCAGGGCGCATCGTCATTGAGGAATTTGCGCAACAACAAGCCGAGCTTTTGCAAAGTCTTCGCGAACTCAGCGCTACGCACGATACATTGCGCGAACAAGAAAAATATTTCCGCAATGTCGTCGAAAATGTGTCGGACGTCGTCGTCGTTTTCAATCTACGGGGAGAAGTGCAATACATCTCGCCGTCGGTCGAATCGCTTTCGGGCTACGCACCGAGCGAAGCCACGCTGAGGATCAACACCAATCCGTTGTCAAACTCCGATGCAAAAAAAATGCACGACTTGATTCAAGCTGCAATTCAAGTGCCCGGTATTCATCAGATCTCGCATCTGCACATACAGCACAAAGATGGCAGCCGTCGCGTGATCGACGTCGCAGCGAAACGCTTTCTTTCCGTCGGAGATGGTGATCTGATTTTGACTTCGACGCGCGATGTCACGGAAAAATATGAAGCCGAACGAGCGCTCCGCCAAAGCGAGGATCGACTCGCGCAGGCACAGAAACTCGAAGCCATCGGCGCGCTCGCGGGCGGCGTCGCACACGATTTCAACAACCTTTTGCAAGTCGTCAAAAACGCGACCGAAGCTTTGCACGAAATCGTCGCTCACCAACCTGCCGCCTGCGCCGAAGTCGAGGACATCGAACAAGCCGTACAGCAAGGCATCGATCTCACTCGACAACTCACGGCATTCACGCGCCAACAGATGCTTCCGTCGCAAGTGCTTGATCTCAACCACATCGTGCGCGACATGGCCAAGATGTTGCGGCGCTTGATCGGCGAGAAAATTCACTTGACCGTCGATACAAGCGACGTCCCTGCGTGCATCGAAACGAATCTCGGACAAATCGGGCAAGTCATCCTCAACTTGGTTTTGAATAGCCGCGACGCGATGCCCGACGGAGGTTCGATCGCCATTGAAGTCGACAGCGTCTGCATCACTCCCGGTAGCGCACCCCATCGCCAAGGCGTTGCCCCAGGCGATTATGCTGTCCTGATCGTTTCGGATACCGGTCGCGGCATGACTCCCGAGGTGCGCAAAAAAATCTTCGAGCCCTTTTTTACAACGCACCCCTCCGATTCTTCGACGGGTGTAGGGCTCGCCACCGTGCAAGAGATCGTTCAACAACATGGCGGATCGATCGTAGTCGACACGGAAGAGTGTACCGGAACGACCATGCTTGCTTATCTTCCGTTGGCGCAGGATCAAAGCGTCGACCCAGCGCCACTCGCATCCACCACGCCGCTGCAGCGCGGCACCGAGACCATTCTGGTGGCCGACGACGACGAACGCGTAAGAACACAAATTTGCGTTGCCTTACGCAAGCAAGGCTACCGCGTGCTCGATGCGAGCAATGCCGACGAAGCGATCGAAACAGCACGCACGCTCCGCGAGCCAATCCATCTTCTCATCACAGATTTGGTCTTGCCCGATACGAACGGACTCGAACTCACCAAACACCTGAGCGGTTTTTTTCCGGAGATTCAAGTTTTGGTGATCTCAGGCTACACCAACGAGACGTTTATTCGCTTAAGCTGGCTCGATCCCACATTCGAACTCTTGCCCAAACCTTTTTCAATCCACGAACTCTTGCGCAAGACGCGCGAAATTCTTGACGATTCGAAAGAAAACCCGCACAAGCTTGCCTAAAAAATTTCGGGGCCGTTTGCGTGCTCTCGCAAACCCGAGCTGATGTTTCCCGTCGGTGAAAAACGTAACTCGCATTTCGAAAGCGGCATGAACCCGGCTTCTCTTGGCGCGTTCGTTTTTTCTCGATGGGTGCTCCGCTCCCTCGCGCACGCGTGCTGCGCGACGCCGACCTCCTCTGGAAAGGCCGCATTTCAATGCTGCGCGACGTCCTGCGTCGAAGATGGCGTTCCTTCGTCGATCCAGCCCGACACGCCCGGAAGACTGCGATACAAAAAATTGTGATACACCGCACGCGGCAAGAGACGACGCAACAAATAGAAAATGCGCGCATCCGGCGTAGCCGAGACGCGCAGTGGGGGCCGGCATCTTTGCATCGTATGCACGATCGTCTTTGCGACACTTTCGGGTGTCGTCATGGAAAGATTCATAAGCCGCGCAATGAAGGGACGCATGTTTTTGTAGTACGCGCGATACGGACTTGCTTCCACAGATCGCTCCGCAAAAACTTTCGACCAATACACGTTCTGAAACGAACTCGAATGAATGAATCCGGGCTGAATCAATGTCACGCAAACATTCCACGGCTTCATCTCGTACCAAAGCGACTCGCTCGCTCCCTCCAGCGCAAACTTCGATGCGCTGTAAGAAGACATCGTCGGCATGGCCATCATGCCACTCACCGACGAAACATTGATGACACGGCCCCAGCGTTGCGCGCGCATATGAGGCAAGACAAGACGCGTGAGCGCCATCGGGCCAAGATAATTCGTCGCCTGTTGCAAGGCTTCATCTTCTTCCGTCATTTCTTCGACAACGGCGCTGTAGGCGATGCCGGCATTGTTCACCAAGAGATCGACGCCGCCCCAGCGCTCCGCAATCTCTGCAAGAAGTGCAACACGCTCGGCAGCGCAAGTCACATCGAGCGGACGAAGCAAGAAATTTTTGTCTTCGTGGAGACCCGATGCGCGGAGCTGATCGAGCGATGTCTTGCGCGCCGTCGCGACGACACGATACGGAAGCTTCGCGAGGCGATGCGCAAGTGCGAGCCCAACCCCAGAACTCGTTCCAGTCACGAGCACAACGGGAGACACCGGTTTTCGCACAAGGCAGCTTTGTCGCATCGCATACACCTCGCTGTTTGCAAGGACACTTCCGCATTGTAAGTGATTTGGATTCACGTTCGGCAAAAAGAATCGCGAATCGACGCGATGCCGAGGGAAGTGACCTTACTCAGCGACGGTGGAAACAGGCGCAACCAAAACGCGAAGTGCACGCTCACGTACGACTTTTCGCGATGCAAGATAGGCGACGACCAAACTCAGCGACGTCCCTGCGCCGATGACCGAAAGAGTGAGCCCCCAAGACATCGACCATGCAAGCTCGAACACCGAGTGCGCCAAAAGTGCAGCTATGCCGCAACTCAGTGCCATGCCGGAAGTCGTCGCCGCCAGAGCAATCCATGCGAAACGAATCAGTGTCAGTGCATACACTTTTGCATACGATGCACCGAGCACTTTGAGGAGGTTCAACTCCCAGCGCATAGCGAGCGATTCGTAGTGGACGAGCAAGATCAAAAGCAGAAAGCCGACGCCCGTCGTGAGCACTGCAAGGAGCTGCATGACTCTCTGCATCTTGTCGAAAATCTGCAAGATTTTTTCGAGGATCCGCGAAACGTCGACGATGGAAACATTCGGAAATTGCGCCACCAAACCGTTCTGCAGCACTGTTTTTACGTCGGACGTCGGTGCCGACACCGCAGAGAGATACGTTTTCGGTGCGTCTTCGAGGACACCTGCCTGAAACTGCACGAAAAAATTCGGCTCAAAACTGCTCCAGCGAACCTTCCGCAAGCTGACGATCTTGCCTGCAACCTCGACTCCTTGTACGTCGAACAGCATGACACTTCCAAGCGTCATGCCCATACGCTTTGCAAAGCCTTCCTCAACGGAAATTTCCGGCAATGCTGCTTGGCCGACAACATAACGACCTTGGAACGGACGCCCCGCAACCATTCGCTCGGACGGCCGCAGTTGCTCGCGAATCGTCAGATTGTAACTGCGTTCACGCGTCCAGCGCCGATCTTCCTCTTCGCGCGTTTCCAGTTCGCTTTCCTCGGTGCGAGAAGCAAGCGGCTCGCCATCGACAGCGAGCAGTCGCGCTCGAATCAGCGGCGAAAGCCCCATCGGCCTTGCGTGAAATTGCACCAAGTACCGTTCCAGATCGGAAACTTGTTCTTCCTGAATGTCGAACAGAAAAAGGCTCGGAAGTGTTACACCGGGAGGTTGTCGAAGATCGGTTTCGATCAAAACGCGCAGCTGAGGAATCAAACCAATCAAAAGCGTGCAAAGTGCGAGCGATACAAAGCCTGCAAAACTCGCCGCTTTTCGGCGTACGATTTCGCGCAAAGCAAGGCGCAAAATCAGGCTTTTGGTTTTCGCAAAGAAACGCGTTCCGTACTCAAACACTCCAAAGAGCAGCGTGAGCCCCAAGCACGCTGCCACGAGCAAAGCGAGAAACTTCATCCCCAACACGAACGAGCGTGCTTGCACGACAGCAAGCACGCCAAAAAAAATCAATGCCGGCAAAAATGCCGTGACACTTTTCAGTGATAGACCCAGAGCGGGCTGTGCATTTTCGCGAAACAGAGCCGCCGGCGAAAACGAACGCAAACGCAAAAGCACGGGCAGCGCGAGCAAAAGCCCACTTCCGCTTGCGATCCCGAGCGCGACGGCAGCACTGCGCACGCCAACCCGCAGTTGCGATGCAAGCCCGGCCTGCAACTCCGACGTCAACAAGCCGCTCAAGAACGACGGCGTCAGCGGTAGAAGGAGCGCGCTCAACGCGAGTGCGACTCCCCCCGCAGCAAGTCCCAACAGGAACAACTGCCAAACATAAATTCGGCGCGCATTCGCCACGCTCACGCCAAGCGACATCAGGATCGCGATCTCGCGCAACCGACTCATCAAATAAGCACGGAAGGAATACGCAGCCCCAATCGCCGCCAAGAACAAAGCCGCGAGCGAAACGAGGCCCAGAAAATCACTCACTGCCGTAAGCGCTCGCACGAGTTCGCGACTGGAACTGCGATGCGTTTGAATCTTGACTCCGGGATCCGCAATTTCTTTGCGCAACTTCTTGGCAACCGCCTCGATCTCAAGAGCGGACGGAGAAATTTGGAAGTAACTCTGATAGGCGATGCGACTGCCTTTGCGGATCAACTTGGTTTTTTCAAGCTGTGCAAGCCCGAGATAGATGCGCGGCGCGAGCGCGACGCCCATCCCCGAACGCCCGCTGTCTTTCTGCACCATGTCCTGCACCTGAAAACGAGCTTCACCGATCTGCACGAAATCGCCCACATCGACATGCAGTTGCGAACGCAATTCTGTGTCAATCCAGACTTTGGCTTCTTGATTGAGCGCGGCGCGTCTGGATGCATTCGCCACGCCTGCCTCTTCCAGAACGATTTCGCCATACAACGGAAAGTGTCGATCGATGGCGCGCAACTCCACCAACCGCGACGCCGTCGCGCTGGCCACCATCGAATACAAATCGATGCGCTGCGCTTCCTGCACGTTTGCACCGACGACGCGCGCCACCGACGATCGCTCGGATTCCGCAAGAGGGCGAAGCGCACGCAAAACGAGATCCGCACCGAGAATTTCACGCGACTGTGCAGCGAGCAGATCCTCCATGGCACCGCGATAGGCATCGAGCGCGACGAAGCCCGTAATCCCGAGGCTGAGATTGAGCACGAAGAAAATCGCAAACTTGCGATGCTTTTGAATTTCGCGCCATGCAAGCCGCAGCCAGAGCATCAGCGACTCGACGATTCGGGAACGAGCAGCCCTTCGCGAAGCTCGTAACGAGTCTGGCATCGCTCCGCAAGAACATGGCTATGTGTAACCAAAATAAGTGTCATGTCGCGCTTGGCCACGAGATCAAACAAGATTCGCATCACGATTTCGCCGCTCTGCGCGTCAAGACTTCCGCTTGGCTCGTCGGCGAGCAGTAGCGCCGGCTCGCCCACCACGGCACGTGCGAGCGCCACCCGCTGCGCTTCGCCGCCACTCAACTGATGCGGAAAGTGATCGCACCGCGCCGCAAGCCCCATCGCATCAAGCAAGCGCCACGCCTTGTCTTCCGCCTGTAGATCCCGCACGAGTTCGAGCGGCAGACTCACATTTTCGAGCGCCGTAAGCGTGCTCATCAAATGATATTGCTGAAACACAATGCCCAGATTTCTTGCGCGAAATCTCGCGCGCGCTTCCTCCGAAAGACGGCTGATCTCCTCGCCCGCAATCCAAACTTCGCCCTGCAGCGGATCGTCGAGTCCTGCAAGCAGCGACAGCAGCGTCGATTTACCACTACCCGAAGCGCCGAGAATGGCGACCGTCTCGCCCCGCGCAACTTCAAGATCGACGCCGCGCAACACTTCGATTGCATTCTCGCCACGACCAAAATTTTTTCGCAGTCCGACGACTTTGAGAATCATAGAAGTGGTTCCAAAGCGCGCAGCACGGTCTCGGCCAGAATGCGATGTCCTGCGGCATTGGGATGGATGCCATCGGCCTGATTGAGATTCGCCTCGCCGGCAACGCCATCCAGCAAGAACGGAATCAGAGCCACATTTTGTTTCTGCGCAAGTTCGTGATACATCGCTAGAAACTCTTTGGTGTAGGACGGGCCATAATTGGGCGGCAACTGCATCCCCGCAAGAAGCACTGTGACACCGTTTGCTTTCGCAAGCACGATCGCCTTCTCGAGATTGCGCTGCGCTTGCGCAACCGGCAAACCACGCAAGCCGTCGTTGGCACCCAGTGCGAGGATCAAAATCTTGGGCTTCACCTTGGCACGAAGCTGCCAATTGAGTCTCGATTCGGCACTCGCCGTCGTCGAACCCGAAATCCCAGCATTGACCACTTCGAGGTTCGTGTACCCCTTTTCTCGCAGGCGCACAGCGAGCAGCGCCGGGTACGCTTCTTCGGGCAAAACGCCATAACCTTCCGTCAAGGAGTCGCCCAAACAAAGAATGCGGAGTGGCTCAGGGCCTGCGTGCGCAAGATTCAAAACTCCGGCACACCACCCACTCATGAAAAGCCAAAGCACAGCGCGCAAAAGCGAATTCTGCTTTTTTCGTCGGTGAAAAATCATCGCAGGCAGGCTCCTATCTTTCGGGTGTCGCATTTCGTTTTCTTTTTTCGCCGCCGCCGAGCGTGAATTCTCACTTCGGAAATGGGATCTGAGATAGTCTAAGCGAACGGCAATGCATCCACTTTGGAGGAAAAAATGATTCAAAAAATCTTGGCTGCAACCCTCGGACGTTTTTCCGAAGAAACTTATGCGCTTTTGCGCTTCGCCTCCGGTTTCTTTTTTTCCTGCCACGGTGCGCAAAAACTCTTGGGTCTATTCGGCGGCGCGCCTTCCATGCCTCCAGCACAACTCTGGACGGCAGGTTTGATTGAACTCGTCGGTGGGCTCATGATCGCGCTTGGCCTTGGCACACGAATCGCTGCTTTCCTCGCAAGCGGCCTGATGGCTTCCGCGTACTTCTTGGCTCACTTTCCGCGTGGCATTCTCCCGATCGTCAATTCCGGAGAACTCGCCGCGCTGTACTGCTTCCTGTTCTTCTTCATTGCAAGCAAAGGTAGCGGCATCTGGAGCCTGGAGCGCAAGTTCTGCAAAAATTGCTAAGCGCGTCCGACACAAAAAATTGTCAATCGCATGCAAATTTAGACACTAATTTGTGTTTCTCGGCTTATGGGGCCTCGGATCCATTCCACTTCTGAATACTTTCGCAAATCGGGGATGATGTTTTCCGTCGGAGAAAAATCCCTTGTCTTTCGAAAACGGGATGGATCAAAGGCTCCTTATTCTTTGGAAGAGGAATGCGGAGCGGCGTTGCGATCTCGCGCCATTTCCTTGAATGCGGAGCGCAGCGTCATCCCTGTAAAGAAGAGCAAGACTCCGGCACCGACACGATTGAAGGTTTGCCACTGCAACATCTCTTCGTCGGTGGTAAACCAGCCGTCGTAAGCGAACCAGAGCATCGCGAGAAAAAGTAAAATCGGTAAAAAAAGCGGGTGATCAAACGGAGTGCGCGAATCTTCGTCGTCTTCCTGTTCGGACGGTTTTACTTCGGGTTCGGTTTTTTGCGCATTGAGATCGGACATCGCTCCCCTCCTTCTGAAATCGTAAAAATGCTGAAATCGTAAAAATGCTGAAATCGTGAAGATGCTGAAATTGTGAAGAACCTTGGATCCATCTCTCTTTTTAAGCACTTCCTCAAACCAGAGCGGATACTTTCCGTCGGTGAAAACCCAACCCGCTCTCGTGAAACGAAATGAATCCGGGCTCCTTTTGTATTGAAGCACGAAAGACGTCCTCCCTGAAGAAGAACGTCGCATTCAAGAATGCCACACTACTTAACTTTCATAATTGTCGGCTTCGGTTTGTGCGCCGTGCGCTTGCCGGATTGCAGCATTGGCATGCAATCGATTCCCGCACGCGCAGTCTATCAGACGGTTTCGCGTCGGAAACCGCTGTTGTATGCTGCGCACTCCACGGAGGAAAACCATGAGCTTGAGCCCGGAAGTACGCCAACGAATCGAATCCATTTTGCAAGAAAATCGCGTCGTCCTTTTCATGAAAGGCAATCGCGCACAGCCGCAATGCGGATTCTCGGGCCAGGTGGTTCAAATCCTCGACGATTTTTTGGCCGACTATGCGACGGTGAACATTCTCGCAGATCCCGAGATTCGAGAAGGCATCAAGCTCTACTCGAACTGGCCGACACTGCCGCAACTCTACGTCAATCGTGAGTTCGTCGGTGGTTGCGACATCATCCGCGAAATGGCGCAAGAAGGTGAACTCGAAAAAGCTCTCGGCATTGAGCGCACCGCGTTGGCCGGTCCGAAAATCGAACTTTCCGCAAACGCCGTGCAAACGATTCAGGAAGCGATCGAAAAATCTCCCGGAGCAAGTCTTTCGCTGCATATCTCACCGAACTTTGAACACTCGCTCGGCTTTGCGAAAGATGTCGTGGGAAAAATCGAGGCTCGAACGCAGGGAATTTCAATCTTCCTCGACCTCGCTTCGGCACAGCGCGCAAACGGTCTCTCGATCGACTTCATCGACACGCCGCAAGGCAAGAGCCTCGTCGTGCAAAACCCCAATCAGCCCAATACCGCCAAGGCTCTCGGCTGCGAAGCACTCAAGGCCAAACTTGATGCCAAAGAAAATCTCTTGATCTACGACGTGCGCTCGCCGGACGAACGCAAAGCGGGATATATCGAAGGATCGATCGTCGTCGATCAGGACGTCGCACAGGCGATCGAAAAACTTCCGAAGGACAGCGCGCTCGTGTTCTATTGCCAAGATGGGTTGCGTAGCCGCTCCGCCGCACAACACTTTTATGAGTCGGGCTTTGCGAATGCAACCTATCTCGAAGGAGGGATCGACGGATGGATCCGACACTTCGAGGCAGCAAACTGATTTCGGAGCCGCAGGCCGCCCATGGTGCAAATTCGCAACCTCTCAAAAAACCCAAACTCCGACTTTGCTGCGACGATCGAGGCCGCAATCGTGAAGGCTTTGCCCGACTCCAAGGTCACTCTTAGCGCCGGCAGCCCTGGCCATTACTCGATCCACGTGATCTCGCAGCTTTTCGCAGGGAAGTCGCGCATCCAGCAACAACAGCTCGTGTATGCTGCGATTGCACATCTCATGGCTGGCGTACAAGCGCCTTTGCACGCCGTCGATCGCCTGCAAACCCAAACGCCCTAGCCACTAGCCTGCTGCACACTTTGCGCCATCTCCTCTATGTCTCGCACCACCGTGCAGGCCGAGGCAAAGACAAACGCTGCGTCCGAGATCACGACGCAATCTGGATTTGCCCTTGCGCGTACAATCCCGCACACTCCCCGCGCATTCTGGGTTTCTGATTTTTTTCGAGGGAGAGGAAAGATTCCGATGAACGATCCGAAAGAACCGCTTTTGCCGCCGGCGCAATACATGAACGTCATGCGTGTACGTCACACGACGCGCGAATTCTTTTTTGAATTCGGTCAAAGCTCCGACGGCTCAGGCAATGCCGCTCATCTGGTCGCCGCGCTCGTCACGAATCCGCAACATGCCAAGCAAATGCTCTCCGCCCTGCGCGAGAATATCGCCAAATACGAAGAGGCCTTCGGAGCGATTCCGGAACCGCAGCGTATCGCCACGCACTAAAGCATCCCGAAGCCATACACAGAAGAGTGGATCCTCTCACCACGTGGGCGGCACGACGAAAACGCCTTCGGCTTCGACGGCCAGGCGCTCGGGCTCCTCTTCCGAAAAAGTCGGGACAAACAGTTTTCCAGCACAATATTTTCGCCTGCCGTCGACTCGCGTCACCGACGATTCGATCCGCAGCGGCACCCGAGACGGAACTCGCTCCCGATGCACCACCTGCAAACGCGCCGTCATTCCAGCGTCTCCCGCAAGCATCTGCACATAACCAAGCACATGGTCAAAAACCGCTGCGAGAGAACCGCGATGCACCCAGGGCTCTGCGTCGCTCTCTTCGTATGCGGCACTGAATTCTACCTGCGCACGCACACAATCTCCGTCGGACCAGAGCCAAAGTGGTGGAGACAATGGATTCGAGTGCCCCGTCCACGCACTGCATTCGAGCGTAAAAATGCCGATCCCCGATGCGTGACGCTCGAGTGTGTTGCATGCCGCGAGGCGCTGCTCGATCTCGCGTAGAGGCACGAGGCATGCCGCTACCGATTCCGCATGCAAATCGCGACGCAGAAGCTCTTCCGAAAGAACACGAAAACGTGTTGCGACCTGCCGTCGCGCCGCCCAGTTTTCATCGCGCGGCGCACAGCGCGTATCAAAAGAAAATTTTGACATTTGTGTGAATTACAAAAGAAAGGGAATCACCGCTTTGCGCTCCGGCGGATAGTCTTTGAATTTCTCTTGATACCAGCGATGGTTGATCAGCGCGCGCGGAATCAAATTGGCTCCGGTAAACACCACGAACGACACACCCGCAAGCGACCAGCTTGCAAGCGCAAAACCGATCCAGGTAATGAGTTCACCGAGATAGTTCGGTGCCGACACAAAACGGTATCCGCCACCGTAGGGAATCTTGTACCCCGTCTCGCCCGGCTTGCGCAGATTCTGCAGGATGTGATCGGAATGTTTGTTGAGGGCATAGCCGAAAAAAAACACAAGCACACCGACGATAAATCGCCAATCGCTCAACCACTCCGCACTCGCCAAGTGCGTACCGAGTCGTCCCACATAAGAACCGTTGAGATACCCGTTCACGCCGCAATAGAGACCGCCGAGCAAAGCGATGGCCGCCGTCATCGAATCCCCCTCTTTCACGCGAAGCTGGAGCGGATAGATGAAGGCGCGGTGCGCATAGTGAAGTTGCCAGAGCCCAAACAAAATCAGCGGTGCGATTTGGGTGTGGTTAGGTCCTGTAAAAAAAAAGTAGGCGAACAGAAGGCTCGCCGGAGATTCCATCACCACCCATGCAAGACGTGTCGGCAACTTCGGTCCCCAACCGTCACGCTGATGGCGACCGTACGGCGCAATCACCCAACGCAAAACTACGATCGCTCCGATCGCCCACACGAAAACGCCAATCAAAAAACCATTAAAAACCGAATCGTCCGTCATCATCCAACCAACTCAAAATGGAAAGCGCACTCCACAACATCAATCTACACAAAAATGTGATTATTTCTTTTTCTTGGCGGCAATGCGTTTCTCGAGCAAGCCGAGCGAGGCGAAGCCCAAAAGAAAAGTTTGCCAACCCCACGCCATGGCAGTTTTCGAAAAACCGGCTTGCTCTGCCAAACGCGCCGCTTTCATGCCTTTGTACACATGCACCAGAGCAGCCCACACAAAAACGAGTTGCAAGATGCGATGCGACACCCACGGCACATGCTGATTCCAGATCGCCGATGCCGCCGGTTCAAAGGCCAAAACGGCCAGCGAGAGCATGCCCACGCCGATCGAAAGCCACCAAGCCCAATGCGGTCGATCGACGGCTTCACGATTTTCATACAGATTCCGGCAATACGGCAAAATCCGCTTGTAGGCTTCGTCCATATTGAGCGGCGGTGTCCATCCAAAATCGCGCTTGGCTTTGTCGATGCGATTGTAGTGGCTCACCGTAATTTTCTTGAGTTCGAGAATCGTCAAGAACGGCGGCGGCACGATCCGGGTGGCCCAGTGCAAAAATTCCCAGGCTTGCACCACGACGAGAAGCGGTCCGACAGGAATGCGCATCGTCGGGAATTTATATCCAAGCTCTTCGATGATCGGGCGAAAGAACTCGAAATAATTCATGTTTGCACCGTCAGTGATGTAGTACGGCTGACCACAAACGGGAGTCCCCGGCACAAGGTGACGTGCCACTTCGATGTGTCCGCTGACGAGGTTTTCGATGATCGTGTTGTCGGACATCGCCGATCCGTCGCCGATCAACACCACGAGCTTTCCGCCCGCAATCTCTTCGACGACACGCGGCAACACCATCGCTTCACCTACGCCGTAAATGCCTCCGGGCCTCACGGCGGCAGTCCGCAACGCGCCACTCCCGTTCGCCGCAAGCGCAGTTTGTTCACCGCGGATCTTCGTGATCGTATAGAGATCCTTCGCGCCAAGTGCATAGGGCGTCGCCTCATCTCCATTGAGCACCGGCCCGTCGAGCGTCACATTGTTGCTGCTCGTGTAAATCAAACGCTTGACACCAGATTGTTTCGCGGCGGCGACGATGTTTTCCGTGCCTCCGACATTCACGGCAAAACTCGCCTCGCGCTGTGCTTTCGTGGCATAGGTGTAAAAACAAAGAACTGCGGCCGTGTGAAACACCGTGTCGATGCCCTGGCACGCCTTCTGCGCATCTTCCGGCCGCGTGACATCGCCCTGCAAAAAATCCAAGTTCTCGTGGGCATAGGAAATCGGTGCACGATCAAAAACACGCACCTTGAGACCGCGTCGCAAAAGCTCTTGCACGAGATTGCGGCCGAGATAGCCCGCACCGCCGGTCACCAGGCAATAACCAAGTTCTGTCGTGGGAAAAGATTTCTGCACCGCTTGCGGGCGAGATTGTGCGTTTCCGTTTGCATCCGGCTGTAACATTTGAAACTCCAAACTTTTTCAACTTCGCTGTTTCGCAACGTGACGTGCGTTGCCAAGTGACCTTGCGCCCGCGCAACACATCCCCCTGCCCTTGCTCGCATCCTCGTTTTTTCGAGTCGACTCGAACCTGAAGCATGGAGAGGACGAACCCGGCATGAAGTCTTTCGGGAGATGTGCGGCTTTCTTGCAGCAAAAAAGCTCGAATTCCCACGATTCCATTTTTCTACCGGATTCTCGGAAGTCCGCATTTAAGCATAAAACCGTGGCAATGCACACGCTTCGCAGGTTTGGAGAATGTGTCGCTAGCGCTACTTGTTTCGGAATTTACGGCGGGAAAGCCGTTCGTTTCGGGGCTGTACGCTCACGAGCCAATCTCCGAAGTTCCGAGGGTGCTCGCTTGAAGGCGGCTAAGCGCTTTGCAAGAAAGCCGTAAGCACGCGAACCATCGGTTCCACGTCGGCGGCACCGGCAATTTCGCGGCACGAATGCATGGCCCACATCGGATTGCCAACATCGACGGTTGCAATTCCCGTGCGTGCCGCCGCAATGGGTCCGATCGTCGAGCCGCAGCGCAGATCGTTTCGAATCGCGAAATACTGCGGCTTGACCGACACCTCCGCACAGAGCGCCGCAAAAAGCGCTGCGGTCGGCGACTGCGTGGCATAGGAAAGTTCGGCGTGCACTTTGATCACCGGGCCTTTGCCGATCCTCGGCCCGTGGTTTGCATCGTGCCGATCCGCATAGTTCGGATGCACGGCATGCGCCATATCTGCAGAAACAAGCAGCGAGTTTGCGATGGCGCGTGCAAACGCTTGGCGATCCTCGTCGAGGCACTGCGTGATGCGCTGCAAGGTATCGACGAGCAGCGTGCCACCTGCGCCGCTGATCGAGCGGCTGCCCACTTCTTCGTGGTCGTAGAGTACAACGACGCGCGTCGCGGCACTGCTTTGCGGTGCAGACGCGAGCAGCGCCGCAATCGACGTATACGACGAGTCGAGATTGTCGAGGCGCGACGCAGAAAGAAATTCGTTCTGTACACCGATTCGCGTAGACGGTTGACAATCGTAGAGCATGAGATCAAAACCGAGAATCGCTTCGCGCGTCAACGTGAGCGCGTCCGCGCTGCGCAGTGTCTCGATCAAAATTTGCGCCAACTCGGCACCGCCCTCCAATCCACTCACCGGCACAAGGTGCTGTTGCGGATTGAGCTTGAGTCCAGCCTCGGAAATTTCGCGATTCAAATGGATGGCGAGATTGGGAATGCGCAAGAGCGGGCGCTTGCAATCGACGAGATGCGTCGCAAGACGCGCACCGTCGCGATAGGTAACACGCCCCGCCAGGGAAAGATCGCGATCGAGCCAGCTGTGCAAGAGCACACCGCCGTACGGAGCAACTCCAATTTGTGTTACACCTTGCGTTGTAAAACCTGGAACGGGTTTTACGCGGAAGTTCGGCGAGTCCGTATGCGCGCCAATCACACGAAACCCGGCCCGTGCCGGCGATTGCGAACCCGCTTCGAAAGCCACCAGACTGCCATGATCGCGAATCAAGAAACAGCGTGCTCCGGGCTCGATCGTCCAGATTTCCGTTTCGGAAATTTCAACGAAACCGGCGGCACGCAAGCGGCGCGCCACGCTGGCGACCGCATGATACGGCGTCGGTGAAGCATCGATGAAGCGCAGTAGTTCGTCGGCGTGATTCGTCATGGTGTGAAAATCCTATCGCGGGACGCATCCTATCAAGAAACATCAGGCCTTGCGAAAATCTTCAAGCAACTGCATCCAAAGCCGTTGGCGCGCAAGAATCTGTGCTTTGCGCATTTGCTCGCATGCAAGATCGCGCACGCGCACGGCCGTCAAAAAGTCACTCATCAAAGCGGCGAGCGGATCGGGCAAAACTCCGGAGCGCGCACCCTCGCAAAAAGACATCCGATACGACTCCGGATCGACGCGGCGCGCCGCATACTTGCCGTTGATTCCAAATCCCACTTCGGGAATGGGTGTGCGCCGACGCTCGAAGCCAAGTCGCACCGCAATCGTGTGCGAGCCTGCAACGTAGCGAAACGAGACTTCGAGATCGGAGCGATGCGCATCGCGATGCGAAAAACGAATTGCTTCGAGACGCGGAGTTTCCGACGGAGAACACGGCGCAAGTGCTTGCAACAGACTCAACGGGTGCGGCAATAGCTCGCCAAGCATCTCTGCTGCGGTATTCGTCGGCGCAAGTCGCATCTCGAAAGATTCCGGCATTGCGTCGCGCATCGCCGGGAAAAGTGCGAAATAAGCAGGCAGCGTGTACGGCCAAGGACAGTTTTCCCAAAGCACTCGCTCGCGGGCCTGAAAATCGGCAAGAAGCGTTTCGACAGAGTGACACAAATTCGGCTCATTCCAAAGCAGCGGCTTTTCACAGAGCACATCGAGATTCGCCGCCAAAGCTTTTCGCAAATAAAAACCATGTGTCTCCGACGGAGAAAGGATTGCCAAGACATCGAGTGCCTCGTGCGAAAGCATGGCGTCGATGTCCGTGTAACCACGCACGCTACCACCAAACTCCGCTTCGAGATCGCGACACGCTTCCGCCACCGAATTTGTCGAAGTCCCGACTACACTGGAAAGAGAAGCGCCAGCGCGCACCATCTCTCGCGCCACAAAGGGGCCAAGCCCCATTCGCACGCGACGCGCACCGACGAGAGCAACGCGAAGCGGCGGCAAAGGAGCCTTCATCCGAGGGTGGAATCCGGCGCTTTGCGAAACGTATTGGCAAGTTGCTGATGCGCCGCATAGGGAGGATGCCCTCCGGCGAGCAGAGTCTTTGCGTAACGTGCCTTGAGTGCATGCATACGGCGCAAGGGATCGTGCAAGAGCGACGGAGGTGCTGCTTCGAGAATTTCGAGCACGCGCAACCCGAGTTCTTGGCTCTTGCACACCAGGAGCGCATCGACGCCCGCATGCAACGAACGCAAAACTTGATCTTCGAGCGAGTAATGATCGGCAACGGCTTTCATTTCGAGATCGTCGCTGAACACCACGCCGTCGTACCCAAGCTCCTTGCGTAAAATTTGCAACACGGAAGGCGAGAGCGTCGCCGGAAATTTCGAATCGAGCGCAGGATACAAAATATGCGCCGTCATGATCGATGCCACACCGGCTTCGACGGCGGCACGGAACGGCACGAGTTCGACGCCTTGCAAACGCTCAAGGCCGTGTGTCAGCGTCGGAAGAGCAAGGTGGCTATCCACAACTGTGTCACCGTGTCCGGGGAAATGTTTTGCGCAGGCGGCAACGCCCGAGGATTGCATAGCGCGGATGAAGGTTTTGGCATGCGCTGCAACCCGCCGTGGGTCTGCACCAAAGCTTCGATCTCCAATGATGGGATTGTCCGGGTTCGTATCGACATCGACGACCGGAGCAAAGTCGAGGCAAATTCCGAGGTCGCGCAATTCGCGTGCAATACTGCGCGCGATTTCGGCGGTCCGATTGAGATCGTTCTGCTCGCCAACGCTCCGCATGGTCGGCCATTCTGTCCAGGATCCGCGCAAGCGTTGCACGCTGCCGCCCTCCTGATCGATCGCGAGCAAAAGCGGAACCTCCTTTGGCGCAAGTTGCAAAAGTTGCGATGTCAGTGCCGCGAGCTGCTGTGGGTCGCGGATGTTGCGCGAAAAGAGAACGACGCAACCGATCTTGCCCTCGGCAATTCGATCAAGAAGATCCGACGAAGGTTCAAGACCTTCGAAACCTACACAAAGAAGTTGACCCGGATGCATTGTGTGAACCATGTCGAAAACCTATCGCAAACGCGCGGCACTCTGCAGCGGCGTGCAGTGAATCTCCAAGAAATTCAAACGCCCGATGCAAACATTGGCACGCCGGGCAGAGCGTTTGCACTTCACACATCGAGAAGCAATCCGCATTCGCAAAGCAGCCCTCCACTCCACGTCTCCATGCTAGGCACGCCGCAAATGCTGGAGCTCGAGAAAGTTGCTGTAAGCCATCCAGGCCACAAAGAATGCCAAGAAATACATTTTGAAAAACAACGCGCCGGCAGCGACGAGAACCGCCGCTACGACCGAAATACTACGCGGCAAAATTTCGTCGGACCTGCCGCGCAGCGCGTGTACGACGGAGCGTAAAATCTGGCCGCCATCGAGCGGCAGAATGGGGAAGAGATTAAAAATCCCCCAACCCAGATTCACCCAAAGTAAAAATCGAAACATCTGCCGCCCATACGGCGTGGTGCCAACAAACGCAAAAGGAGAAAACTCGCGCACGAGAAAAACAAGACCCGCCAGAAGAAACCCTGCAAGCGGGCCTGCAAAACCAAGCAGTGCATCTTGAAGCGGAGAACGAGATCGGTTGACACGAAAGTGCGTCACTCCGCCCATGGAATGCAAGGTGATCTCCGGTTCGAGACCGAGGCTTCGACCGACAAAGGCGTGTCCAAGTTCGTGTACGAGCACCGAGAGAAAGACGATGGCGATCCAAATTGCAATCGAGACGGGATCCGAAAGGTTGCTGCCCAGAAAGAGCGCAACGGCCCAGAACCAAAACTCCACGCGCACTCGGAACCCGAAAAAATGGAACTTCCAATCTTGGAGTGTCAAAACAACCTCGTGCTTGTACTCTATGCCGATTGCAACTCAAAAAAGAGTGCGATCCAGAACGATCTCGACGGAAAGGCAGCGTTTCATCGATGGAACTTTTCTACCACTACGGACTCATCTTCCTTTTTCTGTTTGCCGCAATCAACTCGCTCGTCTTGATCTACATCCCCGCGCCGTACGGACGCCACGCGCGGCCCGGCTGGGGACCTTCGTTTCCGAACGGGAAATGGGCTTGGGTGATCATCGAAGCGCCGGTGCCGCTGGTCTTTCTCTACTTCTTTCTCCACGGACGCAACGCCACCGAACCCACAGCGTGGATTTTATGCGCTCTCTTCGAGGCCCATTACCTGTATCGCGCGTTTCTCTTTCCGTTGCGCATGCGCGGCGCAAAGCCAAAACCGCTCATCACGATGTTTCTCGCCATTCTTTTCAACATCGTCAATGGCGTGCTCAACGGCTGGTCCGTCGGCACACAAGCCGGACATTTGAATAACACATGGTTGTGTGATCCACGATTCCTGGGCGGCGTCCTGCTTTTTGGTATCGGCTATACGATCAACCACCATTCCGACGCTATTTTGCGTAATCTGCGCGCGCCGCACGAAACGGGTTACAAAATTCCGCATGGCGGATTGTTTCGCTGGATCACTTGCCCGAATTACTTTGGGGAAATCCTCGAGTGGCTCGGGTTTGCGCTTGCGGCCTGGACATGGCCCGCACTCGCGTTTGCCGCCTTTACCGCGTCGAACCTGATCCCGCGCGCCATCACCCATCACCGCTGGTATCACGAAAAATTTTCAGACTATCCGAAAGACCGAAAAGCAATCCTGCCCGGCATCCTCTAAGGAGCCTCGGATGAATCCCGCTTTGGAAATGCGAGTCGATCTTTCACCGCCGGAAAACATCAGCCCTGGTTTGTGAAAATACTCGAAAAACGCAATGGATCCGAAGCTTCTTGGCAACAAACGCTGTCGACTGTACTACACTTATTCGTGTTGTTCACGCAGCTCCTGCCGCAGCGCATCGCGAAAATCAGGATGTGCAATTTCGATCAACGCCGCCGCGCGGTCGCGTTCCGACCGATCCCGAAGCTCTGCAGCGCCGTATTCGGTAATCACTACATCGACGAGATGACGGGGTGTCGTCACCCGCGTGTTCGGCAAAAACTGCGTCACGATTCGTGAAGCACAGCGCCCTTGCACCTCCGCCGTGGACGGAAGACAGATCAACGAGCGCCCACCGACGGAAAGCGTGGCGCCCTCCACGAAATCCTCATGGCCGCCAATCCCCGAATATTGCCGACGCCCAAGTGTGTCGGCTGCGACTTGTCCCCACAGATCCACGGCAAGCGCACCGTTGATCGAAACCATCTTGGGATTGCGCGCAATGATCTCCGGCGCATTGATCCTTTCGACCGGCAAAAACCGAACCGCGCTCTGTTCGTCGAGCCAGTCGTAAAGTTCTCGCGTTCCCGCCGCAAACGTCGCCACCGAAACGCCAGCGTACACGGTGTGTCGGTTCGTAACTTTGCCTGCGCGCTGCAAGCGCATCAGGCCGTTCGTAAACATTTCGGTGTGGATGCCGTAATCGCCACCCTCCTCTTTGGAAAGAAGCTCGGCAATCGCATTGGGAATGGCACCAATTCCGATTTGCAGCGTAGCTCCGTCGGAAATGAATCTCTTTGCCTGTGCCGCAATCGCACGATCGACATCGCTCGTAGGCGGATCGGGCAACTCGAAAATCGAATGATCGCTCTCCAGCAAAATATCGACTTCATCGACGTGCAGGCGATGTGGATGATCCGCTCCAAAACCAAGCGTGCGCGGCAACTTCGAATTCGTCTCCACAATCAGCAAGCGCTTCGGATCGCGCCCACAACGCTGCAATTCGGCAACTGTCGCACCTGCGTGTAAGGAAAGACTCATCCAGCCATCCGCGTCGGGCGGCGTTGCGGCCGTCGCCATCACGCGCGGACACAATCGTTCGGCAATCGCTGAGAACTGCCGGAAACCCGCCGGCACGAAGTGCACGTTGTGCCCCGCCTGCTGCAGAATACGTTCCGCCGGGCCAAAAAACCCACTCAAGAGAGTGACACCTTTTCGTGTAAATAACGGATACAACTCGATGAGAAGTGCCGCAAATACCTGCAAATCTTCGAAATCGTCTCGCAACCCAAGTGCGTGCAGAAACGAAACGGGTTGGCCAGGGCCAAGCGGCAATGCAACGGTGTCACGCGCGCGAACCTGCGCCGCTGCAAACTGCGGCGTTTGAAGTTTGGACTGTCCCCGGATCGTTTGCATCGCTTCTCCCTCTCCGTTGTTTTGCTTTTGTCTTCGACGAATGCCCGGCGCAAGGAATCTCGAGCTCCTTTCGCTTCATGGATGCGAGTTGCATTTTTCACCGACGGAAAACGCCAATCCCGTTTTTCAAAATACTTGCAAACGGGCACAGCCTGGCAGCTCACAAATGCATCCGCGCTCGCAGTCTCTCGTTTTTCCGTAGCTTTCGGGTGACGGATCGCCCTGTGGCGGAGATCACGAACGCGCAAACCTTGCGCATCGAACCTGCAAAAGCAAAACCGGCAAAAGATGTATCCAGCATCGTGTAACAACGCGGCGACCCATCTGCGTCAGTCGATCTGCACCGTTCCAAAACACGAAAACAGCGCACAACAAAGCGCGAAGTTCTCTTGCAAACAACCTCTTTCTGCACTCGAACTTCCCTCGGTACACAATCGGTTTGTTTGCCTCATGTGAAACGATTGTGTCAGCACCATCGGAGACATGCAGTATGTCGGTGTCGCGAACAACGTGCCTCGAAGCATTTGACAAACCCTTGATTGCGCGAACCCGCAGGCAGATCTGTCCCCGTCATGTCCCAAAACGGTAAAAAACGGTGTCGGAGGCAGTTTGGCGCAGCGCAATTTTGCGTAAAAGTGCAGAAAAGGCTTGGAAACCGCCTGCAAAGCGTAAAGCTGGCGCTTGAAAGCCTTTTAAGAAGGCTTAAAATAGGGCGGCTTCTCGTAGGGTTTTGAATTTTTGTTTTTGAAATTTAAGAGGGGCGATCAACAGCAGTATTGCTAGACGAAGGAGAAAGTTTTGGCGAACGGTGCAGTCAAGTGGTTTAACGAAGAAAAAGGTTACGGTTTCATTACCCCGGAAGATGGAAGTAAAGACATTTTTGTCCATTACTCGAACATCCAGGGCGACGGGTTCAAAACCCTTCGAGAAGGACAAGCGGTTTCGTTTGAAGTTGGTGAAGGTCGCAAAGGACCAGAAGCTACCAACGTCCGCGCCAGTTGATAAAATCTCTGGTCTTAAAAAGCCTCGGTGTATACCGAGGCTTTTTTATTTTGTGTCATCCC
>JADFDR010000119.1 GCA_018262735.1 Geobacter sp. | reverse complement strand
GGCCGCGCCGGATCGTCCGCCACGGCCGAGATCGGCACGATGGTCGTCACGGAACAACTCGATGGCTTGCGCATGCTCTCCATCGATCCCATGCATTTCATCGTAACGCCCAAGGCCGTCGCGCTCTCGCTCGTCATGCCGCTCCTGTCGGCAATGTTCATCTTGAGCGCGCTCTTCGGTGGCGCGTTTGCGGGCTACACGATGCTTGGCATCGACACGGGCACCTATCTCACGAGCCTCGAATCTGCCGTGGATTTCGAAACCGATGTATTTTGCAGCCTCGTGAAAGCGCTCGTTTTCGGCATTTTCCTCGGCTTGATCTCGACCTACCGCGGTTACACCTGCGAACCGAGTTCTGCCGGCGTGAGCCGCTCCACGACACAAACGGTTGTCATCGCGTCCGTCGGAGTTTTGCTACTCGATCACATCATCACCTCACTTTGGGGAGTCTGAAATCATGAATGGAACTGGAAAAAGGGATACGGTCGTCGGCCTTTTCATCGCTGTGGGTTTGCTCGCCATCGCCTACCTCTCGTTTTCGATTGGCGGCATCAACTATCGCGGACCCGGGGGCCTCGCCCTCACCGCAACATTCGACGAAATCGGTGGACTCAAAGCGCGTGCGCCCGTGCTGATCGCAGGTGTAAAAGTGGGACAGGTCACGGCAATCGATCTGGATTCCAACTTTCGTGCACGCGTTTCGCTCGATCTCGATGCCAACCTCAAACTCCCCGTCGATAGTTCCGCTGCAATTCGCACCGCCGGCTTGCTCGGCGATCAAAATATCCACCTCGCGCCCGGGGCCGAATCCGAGTATTTGAAGTCGGGAGAAGAAATTGCCTACACGGAAAGTGCGATCGTCATCGAAAGCCTCATTGGGAAATTCGTCCATAACCTTGGCCTCGGGAAAAAAGAATGAGCAACCTTTTCTACAGAGTCTCCGCAACCCTCACACTGCACTCCTGGCAGTCGACACCGTTTCGTGTTGAGCGCTTTCTCTCGCTACTTCTTCTGCTCCTCGTGACAAGCGCGTGTGCGACCGCGCCGAGAACAGCTCCTCAAATTTCCGATCCCATCGCCCCCGTCAATCGCGCCCTTTTCGCGTTCAACGACGGAATCTATCGCTATGGATTCGAGCCCGTAGCGCGCGGCTGGGACTGGATTGCGCCGGCTCCCGTCCAAACTTCCTTGCAAAATAGTTTTCAAAATCTCGCGACCCCGGGCTCCGCAATCAACAACTTGCTGCAAGGCAAATTGAAAAACTCGGGTACCGAGATTGCGCGTTTCGGAGTCAATACAACGATCGGTGTCGCCGGTCTTTTCGATCCCGCCGCGCGCTTCGGGCTTGCACCCCACAGCGAGGATTTCGATCAGACTCTCGCGGTATGGGGCGTCGGCACAGGACCGTACCTGATGTTGCCCCTGCTCGGTCCCTCCTCGCCGCGACACACTTTCGCGTTATGCATCGATTCTTTTCTCTCGATTTGGCCTCCGGTCGCAGGCACGCGCATCGCCGCCGGTGTCCGCTCGGCCGATTTTCTGAACGACATCTCGCTCTCGTGGGAAGACGTGCGCAGTGCGCGTGAATCTTCGCTCGATTACTACGTCTTTGTACGCGACGCGTGGACGCAAAACCGCAATACCAAAATTCTCGACGGAGCCGCACCCGCTGCACCGTCCGGAGACGTAAAGGGAGAAGATCTCTATGATGACTCGCAATTCCAATAAGGAGCCTCGGATTCATTCCACTTTCTCCATGCGAATTGATTTTCCACCGACGGAAAACACCATCCCTGCTTTGCAAAAGTGCCCGCGAAATGAAATGGATTCGGGGTTCCTGAAACTGCTGTTCGCCGCAGGATTGTTTTTTTTCGTCGCATTCCTTCCTGTGCACGTCTTCGCAGCGAACAATCCCGGCGCACGCGAAACGGTGCAAACCATCGTGGACGAAACCGTCTCGATCCTGAAATCCAAACTCCCGCTCCACGAAAAGCGCAGCAAAATTTCGGCGATCGCCGATTCCCGGTTCGACTTCGACACCATGGGAAGGCTCACTCTTGCCAAAAACTGGTCGCGCTTCTCAACCTCGGAACAAGCGGACTTTTTGCGTTCCTTCCGTACGTTTCTGGGCGATGCCTACGGCACGAAATTCGATCAGTACCAAGACGAAACGGTGCAAGTGCTCGGCGAACGAAGCGAAACACGCGGCGACATCACGGTGCAAACGACTTTGTTGCGAAACGGTGGCGAGAAAATCGCGATCGATTACCGCTTGCGCACGCACGAAGCGAATTGGCGCATCATCGATGTGACAATCGAAGGTGTCAGTCTCGTTTCAAGCTATCGCTCGCAATTTCAAGAAATTTTGGAAAACGGCACACCGCAGGAACTCTTGCGCCAAATTCGCGACAAGAACGCACAAGAAAAGCCGTAACCGTCCCCGCGCATGTCGAGCACACGCATCGCGACGACCGCTCAAGAATGGGGACGCTGGCTTGGCCCGCTCGTAGCGCTCGCAAGCTACTTCGTGCTGCCCGCAACGTACCTCGATAGCAATGGCCATTCCGTGATTTTCTCTGCAGCGGGCCGCGCAACCACGGCAACGACGCTCTGGATGGCAATTTGGTGGATGACCGAAGCCACTCCGCTCGCGGTTACGGCCCTTCTCCCGCTCGCCCTCTTTCCCCTGCTCGGTGCCGCCAGCATCCAAGAGGCGGCTGCACCCTACGCCAATGAAACCATCTTCTTGTTCCTCGGCGGTTTCCTTCTCGCGCTCGCACTGGAGCGCTGGGAACTGCACCGACGCTTTGCGTTCTCGTCACTTCGGTGTGTCGGAACCAATCCGCTCGCTGTCGTGGCGGCGTTCATGGGCGTCACGGCGTTTCTAAGCATGTGGCTCTCCAATACAGCGACGGCACTCATGATGCTTCCCATCGCTCTCAGCGTGATTGCTCTCGTGGATGCCGCGCCTCAAACAGCATCCGAACAAGTGGATCTTGCGATTGAAAGAAAAAATTTCGCGCTTTGTCTTTTGCTCGGTATCGCGTACTCGGCTTCTATCGGTGGCATCGGCACCTTGATCGGTACGCCACCCAATTTATTTCTCGCTTCCTATCTCAAAAACAATCTCCACACGGAAATCAGCTTTGTGCGCTGGATGAGCATTGGTGTCCCCCTGGTTCTTCTCTTCGTTCCTGCAGCCTGGTGGATGCTTACGCGAATCGTATTTCCAATTCGCGATCCAAACCTTCTGAGCGGACTCGAAACGATCTTCTCCGATTCCCAACCGTCGCGCGATTTTTCCGTCGGAGCGAAGGTCACGCTGATCGTTTTTTTTGCAACGGCGGCGGCGTGGATCTTTCGCCCGCTCCTGATCCAAATTCAAATCTTCGGCTTACGCCCACTTGCGGGTCTCAGCGATTCGGGAATCGCCATCTTCGCCGCCATTACGCTCTTTCTGATTCCGGTCGACCGCAGTAAGAAAAATTTCGTCATGAACTGGGAAACAGCGCTGCGCGTGCCGTGGGGCTTGCTGATTCTTTTTGGAGGCGGCCTGAGCCTGGCATCCGCAATTCAAAAAAATGGCGTTGGAGAATTTCTTGCCAGTCATGCAGGCGTGCTCGCTGGAATGACACCCATCGGTGTCATTCTGCTCAGCGTAGGTTTTGTCGTTTTCCTCACCGAAGTCATGAGCAACACAGCAGCGACCGCAACGATCGTCCCCATCCTCGCGAGCTTTGCACCCACGCTTCAGATCCACCCGTTCGCCCTGATCATTCCCGCAACGATTGCCGCCAGTTGCGGCTTCATGCTTCCGGTGGGCACGCCGCCCAACGCCATTGTTTTCGGAACGCAGCGCGTGAAGATCTCAGAAATGTGTCGCGCAGGACTCTATCTCAATCTCTTCGGCATCCTGCTGATCAGTTTTTTTACCTACTTCCTCTTGGGCACATTCTTGGGCATCTCTATCTCGAATCCGTAATGTTTGCGTACAAAAACAAGCAAGCTTGTCTCGTTCCGTCGGAAGCGCATGCGCCGATTTGAAAAAACGCGAAAAAAAGCAGCTTGCAAAAACGTCTCAAGAATAAGCTCCCACGGACGTTTCTCGCGGGAAGCATTGGAATTCCCTCACGATCCCGCAGCGTCATTTCGCACAAGATTTTCTTCTCTCGTGAAGATGCACACTATTCTGTGTTTTTTGTTTCTTGACTCCGTCTTCTTCGCGCACGTAGGATCGAACTGCAAACATTCTTCGAAATTCCAAATCTCTCGAAGGACGTTTCGCGGAAACAACGGCGCACGACACGTATCGATCTCAAAGCAAAAGGAAGAAGGAGTCCATGCGATGAAGGGAGGGCTCGACTCTCCCGCCACAGCGTCATCCGCATGGGGAGAGGACCTTCCGCAAAAAGCACGTTGAGGACAGATCTCTCACACGTCAAAAAAACACGAGAAGCGACACTCCCCAGGGAGGCCGGGCAACATTCCTTGCCCGGCCTCTTCCGTTGGGAAATCTCTCTTTGAAAACGCCGCGCACAAGCTGCTCGCCGACTACGCGTAGCGGCGCACGACACAGAACAATGTCAACGCAAGTTACTGCGCCGCTTCGAGTCGTTGTTTGAGTGCGGCCAACTCCTGACGTAGCGCGTTTGGAATGCGATCGCCGAATTGATCGTAGTATTTCTCGATCAACGGAATCTCGTTCAACCAGCCCTGGACATCGACGTGCAAAAGCTCGGCAAGAGCAGCCTTCGGTACTTCCAGCCCTTCGAGATCGAGCGCTTCTTCACTCGGCAGATTCCCAATCGGCGTCTCAATGGCCTTCGCCGTTCCTTCGCAGCGCTCGAAGACCCACTTCAAAACGCGGCTATTCTCACCAAAGCCCGGCCACAAGAAACGACCGTTGCTTCCCTTGCGAAACCAATTGGTGTAGAAAATTTTGGGTAGTTTCGCGCCAGCATGCTTGCCGGTTTTGATCCAATGCCCCCAATAATCTGCCATGTTGTATCCGCAGAACGGAAGCATCGCCATCGGATCGCGGCGCAACTCACCGACGGTGCCAGCTGCCGCTGCCGTCTTTTCGCTGCTGATGATCGAACCAAAGAACGTGCCTTGCGCCCAATCGCGAGCTTCGTTGACGAGCGGAACGACCGTGGCACGGCGTCCACCGAACAAAATCGCACTGATCGGCACACCGTTCGGATCCTCCCACTCGGGTGCAATCACGGGACATTGTGCGGCGCTCACCGTGAAGCGAGCATTGGGATGTGCAGCCGGAGTTCCCGTTTGTGGCGTCCAGGCCTTCCCCTTCCAGTCCGTCAAATTCGCCGGCGGAGTCTTCGTCATGTCTTCCCACCAAACGTCACCGTCCTCGGTCAGTGCCACGTTCGTAAAGACCGTGTTCTTGCTCACCGAGCGCAAGGCGTTGGGATTCGATTCGAAACTCGTACCCGGAGCGACACCGAAAAATCCCGCCTCGGGATTGATCGCATACAGCTGGCCGTCCTTACCAAACTTCATCCACGCAATGTCGTCGCCGA
>JADFDR010000118.1 GCA_018262735.1 Geobacter sp. | reverse complement strand
CAGCGCAATCGCGCACAACGCAAACCATCCCCATTGGTTTGCGCCATCTCCTCCGAAAACGGATTTTCGGGACTGCGGCCATGGATCGGGCACGCTGTAATTCCGCGCTCCTTGCGCATGTACTCATGGCGCGGTCGGTATGCATTCGTTGCATCCACGCACGGCACCGTCGATGCGACCGACTCTCGGAGCGTCGCGAACGCGCCAACTCGACCTCGGGCGCGCGTCGATTGCAGCAATGCCACGTCGCAACGAAGGAGCCTCTGATCCACCCCGCTTTCTCCATGCGAGTTGGTTTTTTACCGACGGGAAACACCAGCCATGGTTTGCGAAAATACTCGAAAAAAGGAATTGCTCAGCGGCTCCCTAACTCGAGCACGCCAGTGCTGCGGAAGCCACCTCGGAGAAACACTTGTCTTCAACCACTTGATTTCTCGCGTGAATTGACTCTGTTTGCACGGCGGGTTAAGGTGCGGCCGGTTTTGAGCGAGGTGGCCTGGGTGCGCTGCGCAAGTGGAGTACGACGCCCCCCATTTCTCCTTTGCTCTTGCGATTCAGCACACCGCCTTCGATCTCTCGAAACATCGAAATGCGGCGAACCCGCGAGGAAAAAACGTGGCACAAAAAATTCAGGTTCCGCTCTTCGATCTCAAATTGCAGTACGCCGAACTCAAAGATGAAATTCAGGCTGCACTGCAAGATGTGATCGAAAGCCAACACTTCATCCTCGGTCCCCAAGTCGAAGAACTCGAAAACGAAATTGCAGCGTATTGCCGAGTGCCCTATGCGATCGGCTGCGCTTCCGGATCCGATGCCATCTTGCTCGCACTCATGGCGTATGAAATCGGCCCCGGCGACGAAGTGATTTGCCCGAGCTACACCTTTTTTGCAACCGCCGGTGCCATCGCGCGCCTGGGCGCACGTCCGATCTTCGTCGACATCGAGCCCACGACCTACAACCTCGACATCGCTGCACTCGAAAAAGCCATCGCCCGCTGCACGCGACTCAAAGCGATCCTTCCCGTGCATCTCTACGGACAATCCGTCGATCTCGACGCCGTCCTTGATCTCGCCAACGCGAAACAAGTGCCCGTGATCGAAGATGCCGCGCAAGCCATCGGCGCAACCGACGCGCGCGGCGTACGCGTCGGCGCACGCGGTGCAATCGGTTGCTTTAGCTTCTTTCCGACGAAAAACCTCGGCGGCTTTGGCGACGGCGGCATCCTCACCACGCAGGACGAAACGATTGCCAAAACTCTCAAGATCTTGCGCGTGCATGGCATGGAGCCAAAATACTACCACTCGCATCTCGGCATCAACTCGCGCCTCGACGCCCTACAAGCTGCAGTGTTACGCGTAAAGCTTCGACATCTCGACCGATGGCATCATGCTCGACAAGACAACGCGGCTTTCTACGATACGTTTTTCCGCAATGCCGGCGCGCTCGATTCCGGAACGCCGCTCGCCGCGTCGTCTCCCCTCGCGATGCGCATTCCCAAGCCGTGCGCGGCGCCGTCGACACATATCTACAACCAATATGTAATCCGTGTTCCGTCGGAAAAACGCGACGCTCTGCGTGCGTACCTTGCCGCGAATGGCATTGGTACCGAAATTTATTACCCGGTACCTCTGCATCTCCAGGACTGCTTTGTGTATCTCGGCTACAAGGAAGGCGATTTGCCCGAATCGGAAGCCGCAGCGCGCGAAACGATCGCCCTACCGATCTTTCCGGAACTGAGCAAAGCACAGCGTGAAGCTGTCGCAACGCATGTCGTTGAGTTTTTGCGTTCGTAATCGAAGGCGAGCAACACAGAATCGAGTTACTGCCTTTCTCTCGTTTTCGCGCAACGGCTAGGCGTCGCTCTCCGCGCGATAACGATGCACGATCGGAAACTTGCGTCCGCTCCCAAAAGCCTTCGCGGAGGTACGCAGCACCAAAGGCCCTTGGCGGCGTTTGTATTCGTTGCGATCGAGACGCTCGGCAATTTCGCGCGCCATGCGCGGATCTTCTCCCGGCGGCAAATGAATCTCCGCACCACTTCGCGCAAGCTCGATCGCTTGGTGCAAAACGAGATCGAGTATTTCGTACGGCGGCAAATCGTCTTGATCGCGTTGATTCGGCGCAAGCTCCGCCGACGGCGGCTTCTCGATGCTTCCCGTCGGAATGGATTCGCCATAGCGATTGGCGTGGTGAGCCAAAGCATACACATCGCGCTTATACACATCTCCGAGTACGGCAAGGCCACCCACCATGTCGCCATACAGCGTGCAGTATCCGACGGAAAGCTCGCTCTTGTTGCCGGTTGCAAGCACGAGACGACCTTCCATATTCGAGATCGCCATCAAAATCGCACCGCGGATACGCGATTGAATGTTCTGCTCCGCAAGGCCGTAATTTTTCTTTGCGCCAAACAAGCTTGCAAAGACTTGCAAATATTGTTCGTACAACGGACGAATGTCGACGCAGCGCGTTTCGATCCCGAGATTCTTGGCAAGCGCCTCCGCATCCGTGACACTATGCGGTGACGAGAAAGGTCCGGGCATCAGCACGCCGAGTACGCGATCGGCGCCAAGCGCCTGCACGGCCAAGTGCGCAACCACCGCCGAATCGATACCTCCCGACAGGCCAAGAACAGCACGCAGCGGCAAGCCTTGCTTGTGGAAGTAATCGCGAATGCCGAGCACGAGCCCCGCTTCGAGCTGTTCGATCTCCGGCATATCGACGACTTGTTCCGGTGCAAGATCGAGCGGAGGCGCATCGAGATCGACGATTGCAAGATCTTCCGCAAAAAGAGGTGCCATGGCGCGCACGCGCCCATGCGCATCCATCACGCACGATCCACCGTCGAAAATCAGCTCGTCGTTTCCACCCGATTGATTCACGAACACGATCGGCACACGATGCCTCTGCGCGAGATCGGAAAGGATGTGCCGTCGGATTCGTGGCTTTCCGACATGCCACGGCGACGCTGCGAGATTCAAAATCAGCTTGGCACCCGCTTGGACAAGCTCTGCCACGGGATCCATCTCATACGGAATCTCATGCGACCAACTATCTTCGCAAATCGCAAGCCCGATGGGATCTTCGACACCAGGAAGTGACACCAACACTCGCTCGCGTGCAGGAACGAAGTAACGATTTTCATCGAAGACGTCGTAGGCGGGCAGTAGCGTCTTGTGCTGCACCGCGATCTGCTGACCACCCGCGAGCACGACGGCGGCATTGGCGAGGCGCCGCGATCCCGATTGCGCCACCGGCAACGCTACACCGAGCACCATCGCGATGGAACGTGAAACCGGCAGCAATGCAGCAAGCGCGCGCTCTTGATCTGCGATGAAACTTCGTCGCTCGAGAAGATCGAGCGGTGGATACCCCGTGAGCACCATCTCCGAAAAAACGATGAGCTTCGCACCCGCCTCCGCCGCTTGATGTGCAGCACGTTCGACGAGCAAACGGTTGCCCGCAAAGTCGCCAATCGTGGGGTTGAGTTGCGCGAGCGCGATTCGCATGCGCGAAGCTTCGCAAGTTCTTGCGGACCGTCAAGCGAACGCAATGGGCCGCACCGCGCGTGCAAAAACCAACTGCAAGAAAAAACGCCGGACCCGTTCATACGGATCCGGCGTTCTCACTTCGCTTTCGCGATCCTCATTGCGGCGCGATGTAAGCCGTATCGATCTTGCCCGTCAGTGCTTGCAAGAACGTGACAATCGACTGGACTTCTTTGTCCTTGAGATCCTTCCCCAACTGATGCGCCGCCATCAAACGAACCGCCTCGTCGAGCGTCTTCACGCTGCCGTCGTGGAAGTACGGTGCCGTCTCCGCGATGTTGCGCAGCGCAGGCACCTTGAACACCTTCTCGTCCGCCGCCGCCTTCGTCACATCGGCACGACCGTGATCCTTCGTTTCGAACGGTCGCACAAGACCAAGCTTCTGATACATGCCACCGCCGATCGCCGAACCGTTGTGGCAAGCAATGCAGCCCGTGTCCATGAACGTCTTCAGACCTTTTCGTTCTGCACGTGACAACGCTTTGGTGTCACCTGCTAGATACGCATCGAATCGCGAGGGCGTCACCAAACGTCGCTCGAAAGCGCCAATCGCACGCGCAACATTGTTGTAGGTAATCGGTTTCTTCACGCCTGGAAACGCCTTCACGAAAAGCTCTCGGTACTCGCGATCCTTCGCCAATCGACTCACTACCGTCCCCTCCGACGGCATCGCCATCTCGACCGGATTCAGAATCGGCCCCTTCGCCTGTTCTTCGACGTTCGCCGCGCGTCCATCCCAGAACTGCACAAAGTGAAGTGCGGCGTTGTACACCGTCGGAGAATTGCGTGCACCACGTTGTCCCTTGTGCCCCGGCGAAGTCGGTTCGCCATCGACACCAAAACGCGTAAGATCATGACAACTGTTGCAGGAAATATCGCCGGCCTTCGAAAGCTTCGTTTCATAGTAAAGCTTGCGCCCAAGATTGATTTTCGCGTCCGTGATCGGATTGTCTTGGTTGGGAACTTCCGTGGGCAGCGTCCCAAAAGTTTGTTGCGCTCGCTTCTGCAACTCCGCGCCGCCCCAGGCGTGCGCATTGCTTCCACTCAAAGCAATCGAAAACACAACCGCAAAACCGGCACTCGCAAACTCCGTCCATTTCCCCATTTTCATTCTTCAGACCCCTCGAATCGGTGGATGATTCTGCTCGCGCAATATTTCTTGCTCGTTTCGCGCTCAAGCAGGTGAAAAGTAGCGACGCATAATATACACGGAGCCCAACAGCGGAACGAAGAAGAAAAGCCAATGGCTCACCGCAAAATCGACTCCTGCAAAAGGCAACACGGCAAGCGCAGGGCCGGGGCATAACCCAGCCAGTCCCCAACCGATTCCGAAAAGTGCCGAGCCCATCACGAGCCGCACGTCGATTTGAGAAAGCGTCGGCAACGCGAATTTCGGGACAAGCCGCGGCTGTTCGCAGCGCAACACGAGTGGATACGCGATCGCCGTCACGCAAAGCGCCCCACCCATCACGAGCGCCAAGCTCGGATCCCATGCTCCGAACAAATCCAAGAAATCCACGACTTTGCGTGGATACACCATCCCCGAAAGTCCCAACCCGACACCAAAGAGCGTTCCTGCAAAAAAGCACGCCAAAACATTCCAATGCGGCTGCGCCGTAAAACGCTGAATCGCAACTTCGCACTGTGCCTCGCTCACTGCTTCCTTCATCGCACCTTCTCCTTGCATTGCTCTTCCTCTTGCGAAAGCTCCGAACGAACGCCGCGCTCCCCGCCGGTTCGACACGACGTCTCCACCGATCTCGCGCGCCACGCCATCCGACGCAGCACGCAGTCGGTCAACTTACACAAATACATGTCGCACCAAGAAGACCGTCAAAAACCCAAAGAACATGAACGTCAACGTCGCAACGAGCGAACGCGGCGAGCGACGCGCAATGCCGCACACGCCGTGACCACTCGTGCAACCGCTTCCAAGTTGCGTCCCGACACCGACAAGCGTACCTGCAACCACCAAGACCCAAGGAGTCGCCT
>JADFDR010000117.1 GCA_018262735.1 Geobacter sp. | reverse complement strand
GACGATGAAGTCGGCTTTCTCGTGCAGTCGTTCAACAAGATGATTCAAGATTTGCGGGATACGCGTCGCGGCCTCGAGCTCTCGAATACGGAACTCGATCAGCGGCGGCGTTACATGGAAATCGTGTTGCGCAACGTCGGTGCAGGCGTGGTGTCGATCGATGCGGAAGGTCGTATCAGTACTCTGAATCCGGCAGCGCAGCGCCTTTTGCGTTTGCCGTCGGGCGCGCTGCTCGTTGGACATCCGATTCGTGAGCTTTTGCAAGGAGGCCCGCTGGCGGAGGTGCTCGATGATTTCGAAAAACGCTTGCAAGCGAGTTCACGAGAAAGTGTACGTCGCGAAGTGCAAATTCCCGTCGGTGAAGATTCGCTTGCGCTTTTGTTGACGCTGACCGTCTTGCAAGATGACGACGGCCAGCGCGTCGGTGCTGTGATGGTGATCGACGATTATTCTCAGCTCGTCAAAGTGCAACGCATGGTGGCGTGGCGTGAAGTTGCACGGCGCATCGCACACGAAATCAAAAATCCGCTCACACCGATTCAGCTCTCCGCGCAGCGCATTCGCAAACGCTTTCGCGACACGATTGCGGTCGATACGCAGAATGCACAAATTTTCGACGAGAGCGTCGATGCGATTTTGACGCAGGTGGAAGATTTGAAGCTGCTCGTGAACGAGTTTTCGAATTTTGCACGCTTGCCGACGGCGAATCCCAAGCCTGGCGATCTCAACCAAATCGTGCGCGAGGTGCTCGCGAGTTACGTCGAAACCGAGGGTGTGACGTTTCGGGAGCAACTCGACGTGACACTTCCGAATGTCGAGCTCGATAAAGAACAAATGCGGCGCGTGCTGACGAATTTGATCGACAACGCGATCGCGGCCATCAAACAAGTGGTTCCTGAGTGCGCGGGAAAAATTGAAATTGTGACGGTTTGCGATGCTGCCTTGCAGTCGGTGCGTTTGGAAGTTGCCGACAACGGCGTGGGGATCGCTCCGGGGCATCGTCGCGAAATTTTCGATCCGTACTTTTCGACCAAGAAACATGGTACGGGGCTCGGGCTTGCTATCGTATCGCGAATCGTCGCCGATCATAATGGTTACATTCGGATCCACGACAACCCGCCGCAGGGTTCGCGCTTCATTGTCGAATTGCCACTGCGGAAATAAAAGCAAAGGAACTCGATGCGGAGACAACGGTGAATCGCGTTTTGATCGTCGACGATGAAGAAAGTATCTGTCGCTCGCTTTCGGGGATTCTCTCCGACGAAGGGTATGCCACCACGATTGCGCTCAATGGCGAAAAGGCACTCGTCGAACTCAAGAACAAAGAGTTACCGGATCTTGTGTTGCTCGACATTGCGATGCCGGGTCGCGATGGTCTCGACATTCTGGAAGAGATCCGCGCGATCTGGCCCGAGTTGCCCGTCGTGATGATGAGCGGGCACGGGACGGTGGAGACTGCCGTGCGTGCCACGCGCCTCGGTGCTTTCGACTTCGTCGAGAAGCCGCTTTCGCTCGAAAAACTCTTGCTCACCATGCGCCATGCGCTCGATCAAGTGCAGCTCGTCAGTGAAAATCGCAAACTGCGCGCGACTGCGATTCGCGCACACGAAATCATCGGAGAGTCGACGCCGATCAAGAAACTCAAAGAACATATTCGTGTCGTCGCACCGACGAACGGTTGGGTTTTGATCACGGGTGAAAACGGCACAGGCAAAGAGCTCGTGGCGCGGCAAATCCATGTCCAAAGCAAGCGTGCGCATAAATCTTTCATCGAAGTGAATTGTGCGGCGATCCCCGAGGAGTTGATTGAATCGGAGCTCTTTGGTCATGAAAAGGGGGCGTTCACGGGTGCGATCGCGCAGAAGCGCGGCAAGTTCGATCTTGCGAATGGCGGCACGATTTTCCTCGATGAAATTGCCGACATGAGCCTCAAAACCCAAGCGAAAATTTTGCGCATCTTGCAAGAGCAAAAATTCGAACGCGTCGGGGGTACGGAAACGATCGAAGTCGATGTGCGCGTGATCGCAGCAACGAACAAATCGCTCGAAGCGGAGATTGAGGCCGGACGTTTTCGCGAAGATTTGTTTTATCGCTTGAATGTCATTCCGTTTCGCGTGCCGCCGCTGCGCGATCGGCGCAGCGACATTCCGCTTCTCATCGAAAACTTTCTGTCCGAATTTTGTGTCGAGACTGGCGCGAAGACGAAAACGATTTCCGAGGCGGCGGTGCAGCTTCTGCAAAATTATTCATGGCCGGGCAATGTGCGCGAGCTTCGCAATCACATAGAGCGTGTCGTGCTGATGACACCGGGAAGTGTGATTGAAGTCGATGATTTGCCCGAGACGGTGATGGGTGCGACGACCGCGAGTGCAGATCTGCCGGAAGAGGCGACGCTCGAGGGTGCGCGCAAGGCTTTCGAGCGCGAGTTTTTGGTCAGAAAGCTGCAAGAGCACGACGGCAATATTTCGCGTACCGCCGAAGCCGTAGGGCTTGCGCGAGAAAGCCTTTCGCGCAAGTTGCGCAATCTCAAGATCGAGACGCAACGCGAATGAGCGTCGATGTGCGCGACGAACGAGAGATCAAGCAAGTCCAAGGGGCGGATGTGTGGCGCCTGCGTCGTGCTGCACCGCAGGATCTCCGAGAGATTGCCGAGCTTGCGCGCGAAGTCTTGTGCGACGCTTGGACACTTGTCGGTTTTGAAGAGCATCTGCGTGCAGCGCGCAGCGATCTTTGGTGGGTTTGCGGCAGCGACGGTCGTGCTGCCGGCTATCTTGCAGCGCGCTATCTCGCGGGGGAAGGCGAAATTTTTTCGATAGGTGTTCGTGCGTCGCTGCGTCGTCAAGGTTTGGCGTCGCGCTTGTTGAAGGCGCTCGAAACTTCGCAAGAATGGAGAGGCGTTGCGCGGATTCACCTCGAAGTGCGCGAAAGCAATCAAGCGGCCCAGGCCTTTTACGCACGACAGGGTTTCGTGCGAGTAGGCAAGAGGCCGCGTTACTATCCCGACGGAGAAATGGCGATTTTGATGACACGAGATCGTGTAGACTCACAAACTTCGATGCGCGACGCCGAATCCCGTGCGTGCGGCGTGTCGGCACAAGCGGTCGCAGGGGCGGAGGGCACTTTGCCGATTCGCGCGCAGGCCGAAGTTGTGGTCAATCGACCGGAAGCCACGGCGCAGTATCGCTTGCGACTTCGCGTGGCGAACTGGCCAAGCGTTGCACCCGGGCAATTCGTGATGCTGACTCCGAAAGCGGGCGCTGCGCGAGCTTGCAGCGATCCATTGTTGCCGCGTCCGATGGCGATTTATCGTGTTTTCGAGGGAGAGACTTCGAGCGAGATCGAGATTTTGTATCGCGTCGTCGGACGCGGGACGGGACTTCTCTCGGAAGTGTCACCGGGCGACCAAGTGGGACTCGTTGGTCCACTCGGTCGAGGTTTCCCGGCGCCCCAAGCAGGCGAACATTCCATTCTCGTCGGTGGAGGATCGGGCATCGCTTCGCTTTATCTTTTTGCGCGTGCAGCGTGCGAACGTGTGAGGCAGGAGGGTGCGGGTCGTGTCAGCATTTTGCTTGGAGCGCGTACCGTTGCCGATTTGCCGGCGCAAAGCGATTTTGCAGATCTCGGTGCCGAACTGATTTTGGCGACGGAAGACGGCAGCGTCGGCGAGCGCGGGTTCGTCACTGAACCGCTGCGTGTATTGCTCGAAGGCTCCGCCGCCAGTACGTCGGGCGTGGTGCTTTATGTGTGCGGACCGACGCCGATGATGCGCGCTTGCGCCAATCTCGCCGCGAAATGCGAGCGACAATGTTTCGTGTCACTTGAAAATCCGATGGCTTGCGGCTTTGGTGTTTGCCTCGGTTGCGCGACCACGCTTCAGGGCGGTGGAAAAGCGCTTGTGTGCAAGGATGGTCCGGTATTTGCTGCCGATCGCATCGATTGGGAGAACGTCGGTGGCTGAGTTTTGTGTCGATACTACGGTGAACTTGGGTGGAATCGCATTACGCAATCCAGTGTTGACCGCTTCCGGTACTTTTGGTTACGGCAGCGAGTTTGCGCCGTTTCTGGATTTGCGTCGCCTGGGCGGCTTTGTCACCAAGAGCCTGACCTTGCAGCCGCGGCAAGGCAATTTGCCGCCGCGCATTGCAGAAACGCCGTCGGGAATGCTTAACGCGATTGGGATCGAGAATGTCGGTGTCGATGCGTTCGTGACCGAGAAATTGCCGCAAATTCCTGAGGGCGTTCCCGTGATCGTTAGCGTGTTTGGAACGGCTCCCGAGGAATACGCAGATTTGTGTCAAAGACTCGACGGCGTGCCGAAAGTTGCGGGCTTCGAACTCAATGCTTCGTGCCCGCACGTGAAGAGCGGTGGGATCGAGTTTGGACAAAACCCGAAATCGCTTACGCAACTCGTTTCGTCGGTGCGGGCAGCGACCCGGATGCCCGTCTTGGTGAAGCTTTCTCCGAACGTGACGAGCATTGCGGAAATGGCGCGCGTTTGTGAAGGCGAGGGCGCGGACGGTTTGTCGCTGATCAATACCTTGCAAGCGCTCGATGTGAATGTTGAGACGCGTCGTCCCGTGTTGCGCAATGTGCTTGGTGGTCTTTCGGGGCCCGCAATACGACCTGTGGCGTTGAGAATGGTCTGGCAAGCAGCGCAGGCGGTGCAGATCCCCATTTGCGGAATTGGCGGAATCATGACGGGAGAAGATGCCGTGAAGTTTTTGCTTTGCGGTGCAACGGCGGTGCAAGTTGGGACTGCGAGTTACCTCGATCCGACGATGGCGGCACAGGTGGCGGACGCGATCGTCGTCTATGCAGCGCGACACGGTTTTGCGCGCGTGCAAGATTTGACAGGCGCACTCGAACTCCCAGTGCGTTGATCGCGCCGCACAGCTCGGTTTCGGATTTTTTTACGCCTTACGACGCCTGGGTCGGCGTATTGCGTTCCCTAGTGAATTCAGATAGTTTGCCGTCTGCTCGCGGCCAGCCTTGCTTCCAGACAGGTCTATGAGTGGCCCGTTTTCGCACCATTTTCGAGTTGGGTACCCGTCGAGTTGGACACCCGAAGACATGAGCTGCCGTTCGTGTGTGCTTGCGAAAGTGGGCGTATGGCAGAGCGGTGGTAAGTGGTGTGTCCGGCTGGGCCGGGTAAGGAAAGTGCAAGCGCAAGTGTTAAGGAAAGTGATTCCGCGGTGAGTTTGCGTTGCGGATCGAGCGTTGTGGATAAAGTCGTGGGCGAGTTTTTGAAAGTGGGCGTTGAGTCCGCTTTTTTTTTTCGGGCGAATTTGTGTATCGAGACATTCCAAAGGATTTGTTGGGGTTGATCGAGCCGGTCGTCCGTGATCACGGGCTCGAACTCGTGGACATTGAGGCGCATCGCGGACGTACACCTTGGAGTGTACGCGTGATCGTGGATTCGTCTGCGGGAGACGGCCGTGTGCCGGTGGATCGCTGTGCCGAGGTATCGCGCGAGATCGAGACTAACCTCGACGCACAGGAAGATTTTCCGCAACGCTATCAACTCGAGGTGACATCGCCCGGACTCGATCGTTGGCTCGGGCGCGAGGTAGATT
>JADFDR010000116.1 GCA_018262735.1 Geobacter sp. | reverse complement strand
CTCTCGAACGATTATCTTTCCGACGAAGAAGTGGATGCGGGCTGGATCCTCACCTGCCGCGCCGAGCCGCGTTCGGAGTTCGTGAGGATTCGCTACGAAGACGAATGAGCAGAATGCAAAAGCCGGATCTCCCACGTTCGGCGATCCGGCTTGCCAAGTATTGCATCGAGTCGGATCCAATTTCGGTTTGGATCCGACTCGATTTTGTGTTACTCGCCTTTGTAAACGGGCTTGCGCTTTTCGGCAAATGCCTTTTGGCCTTCACGCGAGTCCTTGCTCATGAAGACGGGAACGCCGAGTTGCATTTCTTTGCCAAAGGCATCGGATTCGCGCAGGCAGTCGGTGTCGTACAACGCGCGCTTCATGGCCTGCACTGCGAGCGGGCCGTTGCCCGCGATCACCTCGGCGATTTCACGCGCTTTGTCGAGCGCCTTGCCCGTGTCGACGACGTGGCCGATGAGTCCGAACGCGAGCGCTTCCTCGGCGCTGATGGGTAGGCCGGTGAGGAGAATCTCGGCGGCTTTCGTGAAGGGAATCTGACGTCGCAAGCGCACGGCAGAGCCTCCGAGCGGAAAGAATCCCCACTTGGCTTCGGCAAGACCGAAAATGGCACCGCGTCCCGCAACACGAATGTCGGTACCGAGCAAAACCTCGGTGCCGCCTGCGAGCGCCGGACCTTCGACGGCGGCGATCAGTGGCTTGTAGAGATAGGCATTCGGATCCTTGAGCAAGCCGCGGAAGATGATCGAAGCATCTTTCTTCACGCGATCTTCCCATTCGTCGTCGGCGGTAGCGTTGGGGTTCGTGAGTTTTCCGATCAGCTTGCCGATGTCGGCGCCGGCGCAAAACGAACCTCCCGCACCTGTCAGAAGAACGACGCGGATGTTCTTGTCTTCGTTGCAGTCCTTCCAGGCGTCAGCAAGGCGCACCAACACTTCCGGATTCATGGCGTTTTTCTTTTCGGGACGATTGATCGTCACGGTGCAGATGTGATCTTTCTTTTCGACGAGAACTGCAGGTTCACTCATTTTTGTGTACTCCTTGTTGGGTTTTGCACCGATGCAACTTTTTGGTGTCGTCTCGGTGCGGTTGACGTATTGATGCTTTGGCGTCGCGGTCGCGTGTGCCCTCGACGTCCCATTTCACACTTCTACTCCTTCGAGCAACGTGCTGCGCAGAAAGCGAAAAATGCCTTTCAAATTTGCCGTTTCTCCGACGACGAGTTGCTTCACGCAAGCGCCGTTCAAAAGTGAGAGTGCGACGTCGATTTTGAGCTCTCGATTGGGAAGTGGGCCATCGAGCGCGAGCTCTACCGCTTCGAGCAGGGCCGAGCGCGCGCGTAACACTGTTTTGCGTAATGCATCCTGCGCTTCGGGATTGAGTTCGGCCTGTTCGACGAGCGCCGCGAGCAAGAGTCGTGTGAGATTGGCGCGCTTTTCGACGGAGATTTGCATTTGACGCAGGATGCGATCGAGTCGTACGAGGGGTGCACCGGGCAGATTCGCGCATTCGAGCAATTCCTCGATCCACGCATTGGCGACGCGATCGAGCACGCAAGCGAGCAGGCCTTCTTTGCTCCCGAAGTGCCAATAGAGAGCAGTTTTGACGATGCCCGCCTTGCGGCAAAGTGCGTCGACGCTCGTAGCGGAGTAGCCGCGTTCGGAAATCAACTCCGCCGCTGCTTCGAGAATGCGTTCGCGGCTGGCGTTGCCTTGCGCGGTGCGGGGATTGGTGCGAGTGAGGCCCATTTTGCGTTGTCCTGATTGGTGCGCGAAAAGTCGTGCTTGCCTCAGTGTCTCGATCCTGCGGTGCGGCATGCGCACTTGCGACGGCGTCGGTGGCAGCGTGCCTTTCGCCTTGCTTCGCGTCCGCATGTACCGATTGGTACATTAACAGCTTGCGATTCTCGGTCAACCCAACCCGCTGTCGGCGCGGTGAAGTTCGAGCGGAGAGAGACTGGGAGGATGGAGAGAAAGGGCAATCGAAGGCAGGCGCAACGCAGTCAAGCAGCCGTGTTGCGAGTCTGTGGCGAGGTGCCATGCAGCCCGATGCGGGAAAGCACGATTGCGACGCGGCGGCTACAGTGCGCCCACATGAAAGCAACCCGTCTGTTCACGTTGCCGTTTTTGATTTCGTTCGTTGCGAACTTCTTGCAGGTCTTCGCTTTCAATCTCTTCTTGCAACTTTCGGGGTTTCTCAAAAATCTCGGCGCCGCAGAAGCGAAAATCGGTTTCATTCTGAGCATCGCGAGTGTTGCGGGTCTTGCGATTCGGCCGCTCATTGCACGAGTGATGGATACGCGTGGCCGACGGATCGTGATCCTTTCCGGCGGTGTACTCAATATTCTGGTCTGTTCGCTGTACCTGACGATCGAGGAGATCGGCCCGTGGCTCTATGTCGTGCGCATTCTTCACGGATGTTCGCAAGCCATGCTCTTTTCGGCGCTGTTCACGCTCGCGGCAGATCAAGTTCCGGAGTTGCGTCGCACCGAAGGCCTTACCTTTTTTGGTGTCTCCGGCATCATTTCGATTTCGCTCGGCGCAAAAATCAGCGATCAGATCGTGGCCAATCTCGGGTATACGCAGCTTTTTGTCATTGCGGCTTGCTGCGCGGCACTTTCGCTCGCGATGTGCTCGTTCTTGCGCGACGTGCGCCTTGATTACGCCGAAGAAGAGCGACGCGGATTCCGTGCGGCGCTGGTGCAGCTCGACTTGCGACCGATCTGGTTCGTGGGCAGCGCGTTTGCGTTCGTGCTTGCCGGCACCTTCATGTTCATGAAGACCTTTGTCATGCAGGCGGGCCTCGCCAACATGAGCGCTTTCTTTACGCCCTATACACTTGCTGCTGTCGCGCCTCGTCTGTTGCTGGCGTGGCTTCCCGAGCGCGTCGGCCCGAAGCGTGTTCTTTTTGGTGCGCTGGGGATTCTGGTCGTGGGCCTGCTTTTTCTTTCAAGCGTCGTCTCGGAGCACGATCTTTTTGTCGCGGGTTGTTTTCTAGGCCTTGGACACGGATATGTGTTCCCGATCTTGAGCAGTCTTGTCGTGAATCGCGCTCCCGTCCCCGACCGCGGTTCCGCCATGGCGTTGTACACTGCGATCATCGAAGTCGGTCAGTTGTTGGCGGGGCCCATCCTCGGCACGCTGATCGAGCGCAGCAGCTACACCGTTATGTATCGCACGAACGCTGTATTCCTTCTGGTGAGCGCGATCGCCTACTTCTTCTGGGATCGTGGCCGTCGCTAAGGATCCTCGGATCCATCCCATTTTTCGCGCATCTGGGCTGATGTTTTCCATCGGTGGAAAATCAACTCGTCTTTCATGGGATGGATTCGAGCTTCCTAAGGATCTCCGCATTCCTTTCGCGATACGAAGGCGACTGTGGAGCCTCGCATTCTTTTCGCTTTGCCAATGCAATCCGGATTTGGGAAGCGGAAGGAAGCCGAATCTCTTATTGAAATTTTTTGTCGAGAGCTGCTGCTTGTGCACGATGCTTGGCGGAAGTCGATTCGTCGCCGAGTGCTTTCAAGACGATGCTGAGCCAGTAATGCGCTTGCGCATTTTGCGGCGCGAGTTCGAGCGCCTTTTCGAGATGCTTGCGCGCGAGTGCGTCGTCGGGCGGATTTTTGCGATAAAGACACGATCCGAGCATCGCATGGTAGTCGCTTTCTTCCGCCCAAAGTTCGATTGCGGGTTTCAAGAAGCGAATGGCTTGATCGAACTGGCCCATTTTGAACAACACTTCCGCTTTGCGGAACATCGTCTCGGCGTTCGCGACGCGATCGGCGTCGTTGAGGCCTTGTGCTTTTCCGCTCCCGAGTGCTTCATCGTATTCTTTGCGTCGCTGCGGATCCGACAGCGTCGTATGCGCTTCGGCAATGCGCGCAAACACTTCGCCAGCCTCGGTCAAGATGTCGGTGAAGCCGTGCTTCGAGAGCACATCGGGATGATAGATTTTGGCGAGTTTGAAATACGCTTTTTTGATTTGCGTCGCATTGTCTTGTCGAGTGACATTAAGAAGTGTATAGTGGTCAAGGTTTTTGAGATTGCGATGGCGCTCGAGTACGATTTGGCGCATCGAGTCGGTTTCGTTGATGGCGGAAGCCTGCGGTTTGGTTGCGGGCTCGACGCCGGAGGCAGACTTGGGGGACGCTGTTTTCGTCGTTGGCGCGACGGCTTTCGGCGTTTCGATTTTGGAGTTGATGGCTCGATCTCCGACGAAGAGTTCGAGTTCTGGAAGTTCGATGCCTTCGAGGGAGTCGGGAATCGAAGTTTCGTTCGCGTTCGAAGCGGCATCCTCTGCACGCGGCGCTGCTGCGGGAGGTTCTTGCCGCGTGTTGAAGTAGTCGAGTGCGCCGTAGAGATCGCAGAGCAAAAGCAGAGGCAAGGCTTGCATCGAACTCGCTTTTTCGAGCCGTGCGCCGAGCGTCTCGGTGCCGTCGAACGAATCGAGATAGTGGACGAGATCGTCGGGCAAACGGAGGCGTTGCAACAAGGGCACCTTCTTGATGCTGAGTCGCGCATAACGGTCGAGGTTCGTGGCCAGAAGCGGTAACACTTGTTCGGGTCGCCAATGTGCGTTCAGTCCGTCGAAAACGGTCGGGAGCGGATCGAAGCGAAAAAGTTTTTCTTCCGGCGTGGGAAGGCGCGCAGCATCGATGCGGTATTGGCCATGCGTCCAGGAAAAACAATCGAGCAAAATATGCCGCATGTGATCTCGCAGTGAGGCAACGAGATCTTTGGGTGCGAGCAATTTCAGCTCAAGCAGTGCCCTTTCTTCCTTGCAGTGTTTTTGTTCGCAGAGCGTGCGTACGCGTTCGTAGTCTTGTGCGTTGAGCTGTCCTTGATTCTTGAGTCGTGTACCCAGACCCAAGTTGGCTGTGGGATTGTCGACGATGCTTGGAAACCCGCGATCGATGACGATCTCGATACGATGCGAGGCATGGGTCAGTAACAGCATTCCCGAAAAGCCTTGTTCCGCGAGTCGCAGCAGAAGTTGCGGCAGTGGTGTTGCGTCGAAATTGCCTTCGGTCGGGAGCGATGTCATAGGCTTGATTTTCGGGCGAACTTCCTGCGAGCTTGAGATTTTGAGCGTGCGAATGCGAAGGTGCGGGTTGGAATGCTTGCGCTTGGCAACGCGGGCCGAAGAGTGCGTTCGCGTTGCATCGCAGACTACCGTTGTCGTGTGTCGTGCGGTTTGTGCGCACCGACTGCGTCGTTAGCCCTCGATGAATTCGTAGATATTGAATTTCGAAGCGCTGTGCAGGAATCGATCTCCGTCGCGGGCCAAGATCGAGAGGAACGCTTTGGCGCAGTCGGGATCGAATTGCGTGCCGGCGTAGTTGTGCAGTTCGCGTTCAACACGTTCCAGTGTCAGAGCCTTGCGATAGGGACGGTCGCTCGTCATGGCCTCGATGGTGTCGGCGAGCAAGATGATTCGCGAGGGCAGCGGGATTTGATCGCCCATCAATCGATCGGGATAGCCGCGCTCCGAGCCGTCGAACCATTCGTGGTGATGACGCACATAAGGCACGATGTCGGCGAGAGACGAGACGCCTTCGAGAATTTTGGCGCCGACCTCCGGATGGCGCTTGATCTCC
>JADFDR010000115.1 GCA_018262735.1 Geobacter sp. | reverse complement strand
GTTCTTGGGAGACTTAAGCAAAGTGTTGCTTGGACACGTTACCGATATATCGCTTCTCAACGGCACGATTCCCGAATACTTGTTTGTGATGTTTCAAGGCATGTTCTTGATCATCACACCGGCGCTGATGATCGGTGCGTTTGCGGAGCGGATGCGCTTTGGCCCGTATCTCGCCTTCATTGTGCTCTGGGCCACTGCGGTCTACGCTCCTTTGTGTCACATGGTTTGGGGCGGTGGTTGGATTGCCAAGGAAGGTGCGATCGACTTTGCGGGTGGTCTTGTCGTGCATATGTCGAGCGGATTTTCTGCACTCGCTGCAGCGATTTTCCTCGGTCCGCGTCATGGCTATCGCAAAGAGCCGATGCCGCCACACAATTTGACGTATACCGTGATTGGTGCGGCGCTCCTTTGGGTTGGTTGGTTTGGCTTCAACGCAGGAAGCGCGCTTGCAGCCAATGCGACTGCGGCGTTGGCCTTCATTACCACCAGCACTGCGACTTCGGCGGCGCTTTGCGGCTGGGTGTTGATCGAGTGGTTGCACCTTGGCAAGCCCACGGTGCTTGGCGCTGCGACGGGTGCCGTCGCAGGGCTCGTCGCGATTACGCCGGCTTGTGCGTCGGTGACACCGGTGGGTGCGCTTGGTGTCGGCTTCGTCGCTGCAGGGATTTGTTACACCGCCGTTGCGGTTCTGAAACCAAAACTCGGCTACGACGATTCGCTTGATGTGTTTGGCGTGCATGGCGTTGGCGGTGCTTGGGGTGCGCTCGCAGCGGCACTCTTTGCTGCACCATTTGCAACGATCCACGAGGCGGGTCGAATGGCGCAGTTCGTGATTCAGCTTAAAGGCGTCGTTTTTACAGCGATTTTCGCACCGGCCGTGACGCTCGTGATTTTGTTTGGATTGAGACTCGTTTGCGGGAATCTGCGGGTTGCTCAAGAAGTGGAATACGGTGGGCTCGACCATGGGTTGCACAGCGAGAGCGCATACGCCTTTGGTCCGAGCGGTAGTTCGATGGTTTCCGAGGGAAGCAAGTAAGAAGCAAGAGCCGCAGCAAAACTTTTTGCATGTTTTGCTTGGAGAGGCGCAGGAGATAGGTTCCCGTGATACCGTCCCTAGCCGGATTGCGAGACCGAAAGCAATTTGCGTCCGCGCAGAAAGGAAATGAGATGAAGAAAATCGAAGCCATCATCAAACCATTCAAATTGGATGAGGTGAAAGAAGCTCTGGGCGAGATTGGAATTCAAGGAATGACCGTAACCGAGGTCAAGGGATTCGGACGTCAAAAGGGACACACCGAATTGTATCGCGGTGCCGAGTATGTGGTGGATTTCCTGCCCAAGATCAAAATCGAGGTCGTGGTGACTGACGAAATGACGGACAAAGTCGTGGATACCATCGTGCAGGCGGCCAACACCGGGCGCATCGGCGATGGGAAAATTTTTGTCGTGTCTCTCGAAGAAGTCGTTCGGATTCGAACCGGAGAGCGTGGCCCCGACGCAGTGTAAGTGAAGTGAGTTGGTTTGAATCCACTCACTTCTTTTCGACCAAAGTGCTTTGGTTTGAAAATCAACAATCAACAAGGACGAGTCTCATGGATGCGAAGGAAGTACTAGCGTTTATCAAGAAGAACAACGTGGTCATGGTGGATATCAAATTCACGGATTGGCCCGGCCAATGGCAACACTTTTCGGTGCCATCCGTCGAATTGACCGAAGATGCTTTTGAAGATGGTTTTGGTTTTGATGGTTCGTCGCTCCGAGGCTGGAAGACGATCGACAACAGCGACATGTTGGCGATTCCCGATCCTTCGACGGCCGTTCTCGATCCCTTTTGTCAACACCCGACGTTGTCGATCCTTGGAAATATCGTCGATCCGATTACGCGCGAGCCGTACTCGCGCGATCCGCGCTACATCGCTCACAAAGCCGAGAATTACTTGAAGAGCAGCGGCATCGGCGATGCGGTTTACTTTGGTCCCGAGGCGGAGTTCTTCGTTTTTGATTCGGCACGTTTTGAAACGAAAATGAACATGGGCTTCTACGAGATCGACTCCATCGAAGGTAGCTGGAACACGGGCGCTGAAGGGGACGGTTCCGGTGGCCCGAACCTTGCCTATAAGACTCGTACCAAGGGCGGCTATTTGCCTGTTTCTCCGACGGACACGCAGCAAGACCTGCGCACGGAGATGGTGCTCGAAATGCAGAAGGCGGGGATTTACATCGAACGCCAACACCACGAAGTGGCGACCGCCGGTCAGGCCGAGATCGATGTGCGTTTCGATACGCTCACCAAAATGGCCGATCAGATGCAGCTCTACAAGTACATCGTGCGTAACGTGGCACGCCGACACAATAAAGTGGCAACCTTTATGCCGAAGCCTTTGTTCAAGGACAACGGTTCGGGCATGCATTGTCACCAATCGATCTGGAAAGCTGGCAAGCCGCTCTTTGCGGGTTCGGGTTACGCCGGTTTTTCCGAGATCGGTCTCTACTACATCGGCGGTATCTTGAAGCACGCGCGTGCGCTTGCGGCGCTCACGAATCCGACGACGAATTCCTACAAGCGCTTGGTGCCAGGCTACGAAGCGCCGGTGAATCTCGCGTATTCGAGCAGCAATCGTTCTGCGGCGATTCGCATTCCGGCGTACTCGGCGAGTCCGAAAGCAAAACGCCTCGAGGCGCGTTTCCCCGATCCGTCGTGCAATCCGTATCTTGCCTTTGCCGCGCTAACGATGGCGGGTATCGACGGAATCGAAAACAAGATCGATCCAGGCGAGCCGATGGATAAGAACATCTACGCTCTCGCGCCCGAGATCCTGAAGCAGATTCCGAAGATGCCGGGCAGCCTCGATGAAGCCCTCGATGAACTCGAGGCCGATCATGAGTTCTTGCTCAAGGGAGACGTCTTCACCGAGGATGCACTGGAAGCTTGGATTTCCTACAAGCGAGTCAGTGAAGCCGAGCAAGTCCGCATTCGTCCGCATCCGCACGAGTTCGAGCTCTACTTCGACGTTTGAACGAAATTTGAAGTCTGTGCTCTCGAGCCCCGAATGTGCGTGTGCATTCGGGGCTCTTTTTTGGCTTGCTTGATGGCAAGCCCGGTTACAGTGAATCGTGATGTCGATTTTTCTTCGTCTGAAACTTCATGCGCTACACCAATGCGATCTGCTTACGCTCGGGCGGCGCAAGCGGGAATTTCCAGGACTCGAAATCGATTCGCAGGCGAGCAGCAACTTGGCGCTCGCGCGTTTTTCGCTCGCCGAAGGTGCGCGTTTGCGCATTGCTGCCGGCGTAGTGACGGAGCGCCGACCCGATGCGTTGCATTTCTTGCTCGGTCGTAACGCTGAAGTCGAGATCGGTGCGCGTACTTGGCTTCGTACCGAGGTGGGGCCGGTGTATATCGTTGCATTCGAAGGTGCGCGGATTCGCATCGGGCCCGATTGCTTACTCAATTCTGCGTATATCAGTGCAAAACGAAGTATCGAGATTGGGACACATAGTTTCGTGGGTATGGGAAGCCGCGTTTTTGATTCGGATCAACACGACCTCGACGATCGCCACCCCGAAGCCTCTTCGCCGGTACAAATCGGAGATCACGTTTGGATCGCATCGGATGTGTCGGTTTTGAAGGGAGTTTGCGTCGGAGATCACAGTGTCGTCGGGACGCGTTCGCTTGTGACGTGCAGCATTCCTCCTCACTCACTCGCGTTTGGATGCCCAGCGACGGTGCGCGGTGCCGTTGGCGATCGTACGAAGACGCGCTGAACGAGAGGCGCCGCGCAGGCTCCTGATTTCAGGACAGATTTGTTTCTCGTGCATTCTGTGCGACATAAGCCGACACGAAAAAGTTTCACAAGCTTTCTTTGAGGTCGAGCACGTCTTCCATGCTGTAGAGTCCTGGTGCTTGCTCGGCGAGCCAAACGGCTGCGCGTGCCGCGCCGCGCGCAAAGTGATCGCGCGTACTTGCGCGGTGTGTGAGTTCGAGTCGCTCTCCGGTTCCAAAAAAGTACACCGTGTGCTCCCCCGCCACGTCGCCACCCCGCAAGGTTTGGATGCCGATCGCATCGGGAGGACGTGCGCCGATTTCACCTTCGCGCACGAAGACAGCATGTTTGCGCAACACTTTTTTGCGTCCCGAGGCGACGGCTTCCCCGAGCTTGAGCGCAGTGCCGCTTGGCGCATCGCGTTTTGCCGAGTGATGGATTTCGAGGATCTCCGCGTCGTAAGCCGATCCGAGAAGCGTCGAAGCCTGACGCACGAGATGTGCGAGTACGTTCACAGCGACGGAAAAATTGGGCGCGAGTACGATCGGAATTTTTTTGGAAAGGGACTTGATTCTGGCTTGTTGCTCCGCCGAAAAACCCGTCGTGCCAATCACGCTTGCACTTTTGGCTTTGGCGGCAAGCTCGAGGAGTTGCATGCTTACCGACGGAAGCGAGAAGTCGATGACGACGTCACTCGTGGCGAGTGCGACTTGAGGATCGGCAGTGACCAGAAATCCGTCGACTGTTTTTCCGATTGTGGGACTGAGAGGTGCTTCCAGCAGGGCGCCGATGCGCAATGCGGGCTCACTTGCGACCGCCGCACGCACGCGCTCTCCCATTTTTCCCATAGCACCGACGACTAAGACACGACGCGCACTCATCGTAAGCCCGCCTCCTGAAGTACGCTTTGCAGACGCTCGCGATTTGCGGGCGTCAGAGGCGTGAGGGGTAAGCGAATCTCTTTTGTGATGAGGCCGCGAAGCTCGAGCGCGGCCTTGATCGGAATGGGATTCGTTTCGCAGAACAAGACATCGAAGACAGGCAGAAGCTGGAAATGGATCTGCCGTGCGCGTGCGACGTCGCCTTTTTCGAAGGCGCGCCACATTTCCACCATTTCCGACGGTACGAGATTCGAGCTCGTCGAGATCACGCCGCCACCGCCAAGTGCGAGCAGAGGCAGCGTGAGCGAATCGTCGCCCGAGAGCACCGTAAATTTCTTGGGGCAAAGTGCGAGCACATGCGCCATCTGATCGAGGTTCCCGCTTGCTTCCTTCACGGCCACCACATTTTCGATGGTTGCCAAGCGTTGCATGGTTTCGGGCAGAATGTTTGAAGCCGTGCGACCGGGGATGTTATACACAATCAAAGGTAGCTTGGTTTTTTCGGCGATCGCTGCGTAGTGCAACACAATTCCGTGTTGTGTCGGCTTGTTGTAATACGGCGAGATCAAGAGTGCGGCATCGGCTCCGGCGGCTTTGGCGTGCAGCGTGAGTGCGATGGCTTCTTGCGTTGAGTTCGAGCCGGTGCCGGCAATGACGGGTACGCGGCCTCGGCTTTGTTTGACTACGATCTCGACGACACGTCGGTGTTCTTCGTGCGAAAGCGTTGCCGACTCGCCGGTCGATCCGCAAGGCACGAGGCCCTGTACTCCGGCGGAGATTTGAATTTCGACGAGCTCTTGCAATGCGCGCTCGTCGAGGGCTCCGTCACGAAATGGTGTTACCAGAGCGGTGGATACTCCTTGAAACACGGTCAGGCTCCTTTGAGTTCGATTCGGCCCGCAAACACCTCACTTGCCGGTCCGGTCATGAGAACGTTGGCATCGCGGTTTTCCCAAGCAATTTCGAGGACGCCGCCGCGAAGTTCGATACAGATTTCGGTGTCGACGA
>JADFDR010000114.1 GCA_018262735.1 Geobacter sp. | reverse complement strand
CAAGTCGGCATCGGAGCCCTTCTTGCCATCTTTGTCTGTGTCATACAGGAAGGTACCGAGGGCGAAATTGCGCGGCTTGGGATCGAGTGCGGCACCCACCGGTCCTGCACCGTCACCTTTGTCGCCGTGGCAGCTCGAACAGAACGTGGTGTAGGAAGCTTTTCCGGCGGTTGCATCGCCACCGGCATTTGCTGCAATCGGCACCATCACTGCGGCGACACCGAACGCAAACAGAAATCCAAAGCAGGTCAGTAAACGAGTCATCTCAGTTCTCTCCAGTTTTCAATTTTGAATTCACTCGAATCCGGCCTTTGCGGATTCCAGATCAGTGCGGCCAGAGTAGGAATGGGGTCCGATGTCGTCAAAGCCACTGCGACGGAAAAGCAGGGGGGTGAGACGAATTGCCGCCCTGTGTTGGCAATTGCACCATGCGCATGGCGTGACTGCCGTGCGAGTCACGTTCTCGAAGATGAACGTCATGCATGACCACAGCCGATCCGGCGCAAAGGCAAATGCGTGAATGCAGCGTCTTACTTCTTGCGCAAGAAATCGATCAGCAATTGCACTCCGACGCCGGTGGCACCGCGCGGTTGTCCGGCGTTTGCGTCCTTGGTCGTCCAGGCTGTGGCGGCGATGTCGAGGTGCGCCCAAGGCGTTTTTCCGACGAAGTTCGACAAGAATGCCGCTGCCGTGATCGTGCCGCCTTCACGTCCGGCGGTGTTTTTGATGTCGGCCACGGGGCTTTTCACCGCTTCCTTGTGTTCGTTCCAAAGGGGGAGTTGCCAGAGGCGTTCGCCGGTTTTTTCGCCGCATGCGATGAGATCGCCGATCAGTTTTTCGTCGGTGCCGAGTACGCCACTGCACCAATTGCCGAGGGAGATCGCGACGGCTCCCGTCAGCGTTGCGAGGTCGATGAGGAGTTCCGGCTTGTAATCGGTGTGCGCGAGATGCAGTACATCGGCGAGCACCACGCGACCTTCTGCGTCGGTGTTAAGAATTTCAATCGTTTTGCCGGACATCGTGGTGACGATGTCGCCCGGCCGATACGCCGTGCCACTCGGCAGATTTTCCGCTGCGCCGATGATGCCAACGAGGTGTAGCGGAAGCTTCAGTGCCGCCGCCGCGCGCAGGATGCCGATCACCGCCGCTGCGCCGGACATATCGTGTTTCATTTCATCCATCGCCGCACCCGGCTTGAGCGAGATGCCGCCGGAGTCGAAGGTGATGCCCTTGCCGACGATGCATACGGTGCGCGGCGGTGAGGTTTGCGATTTGTTTTTTTCCGACGCTGCCGCTTTGCCTTGATATTCGAGAAGGATGACGCGTGGCGGATTTGCGCTTCCTTGTCCGACGGCGAGAATGCCGCCCATCTTGCGTTCCTGCATTGCGGGTACGTCGAGCACTTGGCAGGCGATGCCGACTTCGTGCGACATCTCTTGTGCGTGTCGCGCCAAATCTTCGGGTGTGAGATTGCCGCCGGGTTCATTCGAGAGATCCCGCGCAAGATTTTGCGATTCCGCAATGGCTTTACCGACGGTGACACCCGAACGGAATGCACGCAAAGCCTTGGGCTCGACTCCGCAGAACGTCACGGTGGTCACCTTGCCGCGTTCTTTGCTTTCGTCGCGTGTGCTGCGATAGCGATCGAAGCGATAGCTTGCGAGCACGGCACCTTCGGCGAGAGATTGTCCGGCGTCGGCATCGGAGATCTCGGAGCAACTCGGAATGCAAAAGCTGATCTTCGTCGCCGGTGTTGCTTCTGCGGCACGCACGGCTTCGGCGGCGGCGCGTCGCAAATGGCGCAAATTGAATTCGGTCTTTTTGCCGAGTCCGAGCAAGAGCACGCGTGCAGTTCGAGTTTTTGCATCGGGGTAGAGCATCAGACGTTCCCCGGCCTTAGCCTTGAAGTCACCACTTTTGATCAGATGTTCGATTTTCTTATTTAAGTTGCGATCGATTGCAGAGATGATCGAAGGCAATGTTTTGGTGGTGCTCTGCTCTTGGAAGAGAGGCAGTACGAAGATGTCGACGGTGTTGCGTGCAGGGGTTTGAGTTTCAACTGCAATTCGCATGAGTTCTCCTTCGGATATGTACTTGGTACTCGGAATTCGAGCCGTTACTCTACCACCTCGAAATTGATCGGAAACGAGGATCTATGTGGCTTAGTTCAGTCGAGGCGCTCATCGAAACGGCAGACCGTTTGGCGAGCGTGCATATTTTGCAATTGCTGCTCGGAGCGAGTCCGCTCGTCAAGGCGGTGATTCTATTTTTGTTTGGTTTCTCCATCGTATCGTGGGCGGTGATCGCGATGAAGTGGCGCGAGTTGCGACGTGCCGACGAAGAAAGCGCCGAATTGCTCGAGGTGTATCGCAAGGGTGCCATCGACGCGACGTACAAAGTTGCGCGCGAGCTCGACGGTAGTCCGCTGTCGGCGGTGTTTCTTGCGGGTTATGGCGAGATGCATCGCATGCTCAAACGTTCGCAGAATCAACTCACGCAAACGCTTGAGCCCAAGCAGGTCGAAGCCCTTGGCCGACACATTCGATGGATCGCTTCCGAGGAAGCGTTGCGTCTTGAACGTGGCCTCGGTGTGCTTGCGACGACGGGGAGCACGGCACCGTTCATCGGTTTGTTCGGTACGGTCGTCGGGATCATCAACGCTTTTACCAACATTGCAGCGACGGGAGCGGCGAGTTTGGCGGTCGTTGCCCCCGGCATTGCAGAATCGTTGATCGTGACCGCGATTGGATTGTTTGCCGCGATTCCGGCGACGATCTTCTACAACTACTTTCTGCATGCGATTCGTGGGCTCAGTACGGCGCTCGATCTTTTTACGACAGATTTTGAGGCCGATTTTCATTCGGTCGAGCTGAGCGATCTCGAACGCTCCTCGGATCGAAATCGTTCGCGCGACAAGAGGAACGGATAAGTGGGCGGACTTCGTTCCGGAGGTGGCGCGGGCCAGCCGCTCGCCGAGATCAACGTGACACCATTCGTTGACGTGATGCTCGTCTTGTTGATCATCTTCATGGTGGCGGCGCCGATGATGCAACAGGGCGAGGTCGTGGATTTGCCGGAGACCGAGAGTCAACCGATGCAGGTTCGCGAAGATCCGTTGATCCTGACCGTGAAGAAAGACGGCACGATTCTCATCGGAAAAACCAAGGTTGGCCTCGATGAACTCGAAGGCAAGCTGCATGCAATTTTCGAGAATCGCGACGACAAAGATTTGTATTTGCGTGCGGACGAAGCGGCGGCCTATGGCCACGTTGCCAAGGCGATGGCCGCAGCGCGACGTGCGGGTGCGACGCGACTTGGCATGGTGACCGAGCAACCGCAACATTAAAAAGTGTTGCCGCATCTTTTTCCTCGAGAAAAGGACGCGGCGCAGGGAGCGAGAGGAAGTTCATGGCAAGCCTGGTTCTTGCATCCGCGCAAACGGGAGCAGCGCGGCTTCGCTTCCGACGCTTGCTGGGGCTTTCGGCCGTCTTGCATTTGGCGTGCCTTTTGACGTTTGCATTTTTTCCGACGTCGAATCCCAAATTTGACGCCGCGGACTTCGTCACCGTCGATCTGATCTCGGCCATGCCCGGGGAGCCTGCGCCCAAGCCGGCAGGTGCCAAAAGTGCGCAATCGGCGCGTTCGAAGCCGGCACCCGCAGAGACCGCTCCGCCGAAGGTGCCGACGCAAAACAAAGTCGTTTTGCCGACGACACCGACGGATCCCAAGTCGACTGAAAAGCCCGACTCCAAAACCGCCAAGCCGGAGCCGACGGAAAAGTCGTCCGACGAGAAATCGTACGAAGATGTGCTTGACTCCTTGCGTGCGGAAGCGGGTAGTGATGCTGCGGCCGGCAGCAACAATGCGGAGGCATCCGGGGCGAGCCATGCGACACAAACGGCTGTCGGAGGTATGGGAGCGGGCGGTGGCGGTGCGGGCGTGCGCGTGAGTCCCGAAGTGATGGCATGGCTCAAGCAGGCGCGGATTCGCGTGCGCCAGAATTGGGTCGTTGCTCCGGGGCATCGCTTCGAAGCCTTTGAGACACGAGTTCGTGTCGATATCGACGAGAATGGAGTCGTGCGCGGCGAGCCCGAAATCGTACAAGGATCCGGGAATCCCTGGTTCGATGACAGCGTCGTACGTGCGATTCGCAAGGCGAGTCCACTGCCACCACCGCCGGAAGCGGGGCAGTGGCCTTTTGTATTTCGATTGGAGGATGAATGACGATTTGTCGTCGCGGGGCAGAGTTCGGGCAGAGTTCGGGCAACGGGCAGAGGCGAGGAAGTGCGTGTCACCAATGGGTGTTGGCGTTTGCGCTGGCTGTCGGTTTGGTGCTGACTGCAGTGCCGCGTGTGCAGGCGGCGGAGAATCGTCCGGCCGTGGTCGTGCGTGATGCCTCGGCGAAGGCCTATCGCACCGCGACGCAGCGCTTCGCCGAAAAGGGCACGACCAGCGGCAGGTCCAACACCGAACGGTTTCGCGAAGTGATTAACAATGCGCTCGAATTTTCAGGTCTGTTCACGGCGATTCCGACGGAAGCCTTTCTTGGGCCTGTCGAGACGACATCGCTCAAAGACACACCTGTGTGTCCGACCTGGCTCGATATCGGCACGGACGTGCTCGTTGCAGGAGAACTCAGCACCGGGATCGACAGCTTTGCTGCACAAGTGCATGTGTACGACGTCTCGCGTGGTTGCCGCTTGATGATGAGCAAGAAGTTTCAAGGTTCGCTGCAGGAACGTGATTTCATTGCCAAGCGCGTCGCCGACGAAATCGTGCGTGCGTTCACGGGCAAGCTCGGTGTTGCTGCGACGGAGATCGCCTTTGCTTCGAATCGTTCGGGCAACAAAGAAATTTATGTGATCGATGCCGACGGTTCGAATTTGCGACGTGCGACGCGCAACGGATCGATCAATTCGTTTCCGTCGTGGTCGCCCGACGGAAGAGACATTCTTTTTGCCTCGTTTTTGCAGAAAGCGCGCTCGGGTCTTTATTTGCTCGTGCGCGGCGACGGACAGAATGCGAGGCGCATCACCGGCGAACTGCCTCCGCTTGCGCCGCAGTACCGTGGTGCGATCGATCCGACGGGAAAGCATTTGGCCATCGTGATGAGCGTGAACGGCCAAACCGAAATTTTTACTTCCCGGCGTGACGGACGGCGGTTGCAACCGATCACGAACCATCCCGGCATCGACGTTGCGCCGAGTTGGTCGCCGGATGGGAGTCGCCTGGTTTTCGTTTCGGATCGCACGGGCGCGCCGCAGTTGTACATCGTTGATCGCGACGGCTCGAATTTGCGTCGCCTGACGTTTGACGGCAATTACAATTCGGGGCCGGCATGGTCGCCGGACGGAAACTGGATTGTGTATGAAACGCGCGTCGGTGGACAGTTCGATCTTTGGCTGATCGATCCGGAAGGTCGTGCCAATGCGCCGGTCGTCGTGCATCCGCGCAACGACGAACAACCGAGCTGGTCGCCCGATAGCCGGAAGATCATCTTCAGCTCGACGCGTCGAGGCAACATGGATCTCTACACGGTCGACATCACCGGAGAGAATTTGCGTCAGTTGACGCGCGATGCCGGCGACAATCTCAATGCCGCGTGGGGGCCGTATTTGCGCTAAGGTGCGCAAAACGGAATGAAACAGAAAAGTGTTTTCGGATCGATGAAGGAGACGACTCTTATGGTGCGAATTTTCATGCGTACAGTGCCGTGCAAAGGACGCAAAGGGAACGGGAGCAGGGTGCTGTGTGTAGGCGCGGCGCTTGTGG
>JADFDR010000113.1 GCA_018262735.1 Geobacter sp. | reverse complement strand
GCAATCCCAAAACGATCCATGTCATAACGCGGCCCGGCAGCCGACATGAACTCCATGCCGCAGCACGCCGTCACGAAGGGATAAATGAACATCGAATACTTGCGCGCCCAGTTCACCGCTTGATCGAGCTTGGTCAGAACCACGGCCTCGGAACCCTGACTCAGAAACTGCGCAACTTCACGATCCATTTTTCCTACCTCCATGGTCATCCCCCTCTCGCAAGAGGGCCCCAATATAGCGGGTCGAAATGCAGATGCCCTCGGAAAGAAAGCATCGGAATGGCTTCCGTCCGAGCCCCTTTGGCAGGCGCATGACTCTCGGTGCGACGCGCGCGTGACAGGCGTTGCAACTCCTCGACACTACCGTCTTCCACGAACCGAGACGCGCACGAAATTTCGTGTGCGTCTCGCGCATCGACTCGCTGCGCACGCGGCATCGCGCAATTCTCGCATGCGAAGAATCTCGTATCCGTTCGCACCCGTGCATCCACCCTCGCCTTGGCATTTCCGCGAGCAAAGCCAGAAATCTCGGGATATGGCATGTTGCACGAAAGCTCTCTGCAACTCACGCGTAATTTTTTCGAGATTTTCCCTTAGGGAGCCACTGCTGAATTCCGCTTTTGAAAGACGGGTTGCATTCTCCACCGACGGGAAACATCAGCCCTGATTTACGAAAGGACTCGAAAAACGGAATAGATCAGAGGCTCCTTAGAACGCTTCGGATCCATTGCGCTTTTTGAATACTTCTCGAACCCGAGTTGATACTTTCCGTGAGTAGGCAATCAACCCGCATTCATGAAGCACAATCGATTCGAGATTCCTTCCTCCACGAAAGGTCTTTGAACGTCAGGACCTCGCATGACAAAACGCATCGGCATCTTGCTCATCAATCTAGGCACACCCGACACACCGACGGAACACGATGTCCGCCGCTATCTGCACGAATTTCTGGGCGATCCCTACGTCATCGATCTTTCGGCGCCGCTGCGCTGGCTTTTGTTAAACCTCGTCATTCTGCCACGTCGGTCGCGCACGAGCGCAGCGCTCTACAGTTCCATCTGGACGAAACAAGGCTCGCCCCTTCGCGTACACAGTCGCGCACTTGCAACCAAGGTCGCTGCTGTGCTCGGCAAGGAATTCCAAGTCGAACTCGCGATGCGCTACGGAAACCCAAGCATCGAAAGTGCCTTCGCGCGTTTCGCACAACACGAGATCGCGCACTTGATCGTAATGCCGCTCTATCCACAAGAGACTGGTTCCGCGTCGGGCTCAACGCTTGCAAAAGTGCGCAATGTTGCCGAGCGCTTCGGTTTCGAATCGAAACTTTCCTGTGTTCCTGCATTTTATGCGCGCCCCGAGTTCATCGCCGCGATCACCGAAGTTGCACTCCCCGCGCTGGCGCAGTTTGCGCCCGACCATGTGCTCTTCAGCTTTCATGGCATTCCCGAGCGGCATGTTCGAAAGGAAGACGCATCGCGATGCACTTGTCTTGCACGCGCAAATTGTTGCGACACGATTCGCGCAGAAAACGCAAATTGCTATCGCGCACAATGTTTCGCCACGGCGCGCGCCCTCGCGAAATCGCTCGCGCTACCTGAGCGCACGCACTCACTCGGCTTTCAGTCGCGCCTTGGGCGCACACCTTGGATTCGTCCCTACACCGATGAATGTCTCACGGATCTTGCTGCTGCAGGTCACAAGCGACTCGCAGTAATTTGCCCCTCTTTCGTTGCCGATTGTCTCGAGACACTTGAAGAGATCGGAATTCGTGCACGCGAACACTGGAAAATGCTCGGTGGCGAAGATTTGCTTTGCGTGCCTTGCCTCAACGATCATCCAGCATGGATTCACGCCGTCGCAACAATCCTGCACGAACAAGCCGCGCAAGCTCCGCCTGACGCAAAAGCGTATTCGGAAAAAATCTAACAATCCTCGGATTCATTTCGCTTCGAGAATGCAGAGGTTACACAAAATAGTTATACGGTTTTGCTGAAGAGCTGCTCGCCGGAGCGCTGCTGATCGGTGAGATAGGCATCGAAGGCCATGGCAATGTTGCGCACGAGCAAGCGTCCAATCGGCAGCACCTGCAAACTTCCGTCGCTGGAGATCTCGATCAAACCATCTCTTGCCGCAGACTCAAGCACGCGAAGCTCCGCAGCATAGTGCGACGCAAATCCCTCACCAAATTCCGCGCGATACTCATCGGCACGAATTTCACCGAGACAAATCAAGCGACTGATCACCCAGCGGCGTTGAACATCTTCGGGCGAAAGTCGGTGACCGCGCATCGTAGCGAGCCCCGTGGCATGCACCGCGGCTTGCCACGGCCCAACATCGCGCTGCGATTGCGCATAGCTGCCGCGAAGTTCGCTGATGGCGCTCGAACCGAAACCAATTAACTCAACACCATCTTGTGTCGTATGGCCCATGAAGTTACGGCGTAACGTGCGGTTCTGCAGTGCATGCGTCAGCTCATCCTCGGGCCGCGCGAAATGATCGAGCCCAATGTAGACGTATCCCGCGTCGAGGAAGCGACGAATCGCACGCAGCATCAAGCGCAACTTCGTGTGCGAGTCCGGCAAATCTTTTCGTTCGAAGCCGCGCTGCTGTTTCGCTTTCCACGTGACATGGGCGTACGAATACAACGCCAAGCGATCCGGTGCGAGATCGAGCACCGTATCGAGCGTTTTCTCGAAACTCGCTTCGCTCTGGAACGGCAAGCCATAAATGAGATCATAATTCACGCTCACGAAACCACTTTTGCGCGCTAGGTGCGTGAGGTCGCGCGTCATTTCAACGGGCTGAATACGATGCACTGCCTCTTGCACGGCGGGATCGAAATCTTGCACACCCATGGAAATGCGATTGAAGCCACACTCGCGCAACGCTTCGATGTGTTGCGGTGTCGTCGTGCGCGGATCGACTTCGATCGAAATTTCCGCATCGGCACGCATCGGAAAAGCATCGCGGAGCATCCCGGACAAGCGACGTATTTGATCCGGATTCAGATACGTCGGCGTTCCACCACCCCAATGCTGCTGCGTCGCCAAGCGCGGAACCGACACCGATTTGCGTACCGCTGCAATCTCGCGTTCCAATACGTCGAGATATTCTGCAGCACGCGAAACGTCTTTCGTAATCACACGATTGCACGCACAAAAGTGACAGAGGCTGCGACAAAACGGAACATGCACATAGAGCGAAAGCGCATCCTGGAGGTCAACGTCGGTCCGCCCAAGCTCATTGCGATAATCTGCGATGCCATACGCCTCCGTCCACACGGGAGCCGTCGGATAGCTGGTATAGCGCGGCCCCGACGTGTCGTACCGCTCGAGAATCGACTCCGCATATTCGAGATCGATGTCGAGCATCGGCGCACTCATCGCACGTTCCGTTGCGTTGCAGATCCAAGCGACTTCGCAGCCTCGAGAAACGCGCGCACACCCTCGACCGGCGTATCGGGCAAGCAACCATGACCGAGATTCAAAATATGCCCGCGTGCCGGCGCAGCATCGCGCGCAATCTGATGCACCATTTCGAAGATTTTTTCTCTTGGTGCCGCGAGTGCACACGGATCGAGATTGCCTTGCAGACTCACGCGCGTTCCCGCGCGTCGCGCCAACGCTCCGATGTCGATACGCCAATCGAGCGATAACACATCTGCGTTTACATCAAGCATTTCATCGACAACATGCGCTCCATTGTTCACGTACAAAATGAACGGCGCCTCCTTGCGATTGACTTTCGACGCGATCTCGCGATGCACGGGCAACACCCACTCGCGATATTCTGCGGGGCTCAGAATTCCAGCCCAGGTATCGAAAAGTTGCACGGCTTGTGCGCCTGCCTCGATTTGCGCGTTGAGATAATCCACGGTCAGCGCCGTGAGCAGTTCTTGCAGTGCACGCAACACTTCCGGTGCGCGATACATCATCTGTTTGAGCGTTCCAAAATTTTTTGAACCGGATCCTTCGACGAGATACGCCGCGAGCGTAAACGGTGCGCCCGCAAATCCGAGCAGAGGCACTTGGTCCTGTGCAAGCTCGCGTCGCAGCGCGCGAAGAATTTCAAAAACGAAAGGCACGCTCTCTCGACAATCGGGCACTCGCAGCGCCTCGACTTGCGCAAGCGAACGAATCGGTGTTGCCACGCGCGGTCCCGGCGCAAAATCAACTTCGATTCCAAGATTTGGAATCGGCGTAAAAATGTCCGAGAAAAAAATGACGGCTTCCGTACCGAGCAAGTGCAAAGGCTGTAGCGAAACTTCGACCGCACGATCGACATCGCGACACATCTCCCAAAATGTGGCGCCTTCACGCACGCGACGATATTCCGGTAAGTAACGTCCTGCTTGACGCATCAACCACACCGGCGGACGATCGACGGCTTCGCCGCGACAAGCACGCAACATTCGCTCGCACGGTGTAAGCGGATGCGAAATCGTTCGAGTCGGTTCAGTCATGTACTTTTCAAAGCCTCGCCCTTGTCGCAACATCGGCTGCTGCGTGCGAGCGACGATTCTAGCCAGATTGCATCGCTCCGGGCATCCCTCCCTCTGAAGGAATTGCCTGCTACGCTTCGCGCCACCATGAAAATTTTCCTAGCCAGTCCACGTGGTTTTTGCGCCGGTGTCGATCGCGCGATCGACATCGTCGAACTCGCGCTTCGTCAATTTGGTCCGCCGATCTATGTGCGCCACGAAATCGTACACAACCGCCATGTCGTTGAAACTTTGCGCGCCAAAGGTGCCATTTTCGTCGATGAACTCACGGAAGTACCGCAAGGTGCAAATGTTATTTTCAGCGCACACGGTGTTGCACCTTGCGTCCGCGAAGAAGCGCAAAAGCGCAATTTGCATGCGATCGACGCCACTTGCCCGCTCGTCACCAAAGTTCATCTCGAAGCACAACGCTTTGCGCGGAAAGAACATGAAATCATTTTGATCGGACACGCTGGACACGTCGAAGTCGAGGGCACAATGGGGCATGCACCCGATCGCATCCACCTCATTGAATCGGTCGAAGACGTAAAACATCTCGTGCTTCGCGATCCTGCGCACGTCGCCTGCATCACGCAAACGACACTCTCGATCGATGATACGCGCGAGATCATGGATGCTCTGCGCGCGCGCTTTCCAAGCCTCGAAGCTCCACGCAAGGACGACATTTGCTATGCAACACAAAATCGCCAAGACAGCGTAAAACAACTGGTGCGTGTCGCCGAGCTGGTTCTCGTCGTCGGAGATCCCGAATCTTCCAACAGCAATCGCCTGGTCGAAATCGCAAAGAAAGCTGGTCTCGCAGCGTATTTAGTGCAAAATGCGGATGACATCGATGCGTGTTGGCTCGACGGAGTGTCACAAATCGGTGTCACTGCGGGAGCTTCGGCACCGGAAATCCTTGTGCAGGGCGTGGTCAAGCGCCTGGCCAGCCTTGCACACGACGCCGTCACCATCGAATCGCTCGGCACCACCGAAGAACACGTTGTGTTTCAACTTCCGTCACAGCTTCGCGATCACTCCCGAACTTCCGGCACATCTTCCTGAGAAACCTCGAACCCATTCCTGTTGTTCAGCGCTTGCGACAATCAGAATTCCTGTTTTCCGTCGGTGAAAAGTTCATCTCATTCATGAGGGAAGCCTCTGATCAATCCCGCTTTCGAAATACGAATGATTTTTCACCGACGGAAAACATCAACCCTGGTTCGTGAAAATGAGAATTGATCCGCGGTTCCGGAACAAAATGAATCCGAGGATTTTGAAACGAACACACTGCACTCTGTTCGCACGACACGCCAAAAGAAGGAGAGCGGG
>JADFDR010000112.1 GCA_018262735.1 Geobacter sp. | reverse complement strand
ATCGTGATCGGGACGCGTGGGCATACGGGTTTCAAGCGTTTGGTCATCGGCAGCACGGCGGAGACTGTCGTGCAAAAAGCAAAGTGTTCGGTGTTCGTGGTGCATCCCACGGATTTGGTGCTGGATCGCGCGATGTGGACGATTTTGCTTCCGACGGATTTTTCGAAAGATGCCGACGCAGCGTTGCAGATTGCGATGCAGTTGCCGGGACGCAGTCGTCCTGTGCCGCACACAGCGGGCGGAGTGCGAATTGTTTTGCTGCACGTCTCGTTGCCGGAGCCGGAGCTGTATGGACTTTTGCCGATCGACTCGGAAGTGCGTAAGGAAGCGATGGCGCGTTATGTGAAGCGCGATATGAGCTATCTCGACGAGATCGCCGAAGAGCTACGCGACTTGGGTTTTATCGTCGATGTCGTCGTGCGTTCCGGCGGAGATGCGGCGGAGCTCATTCTGGAAGAAGCGGCGGAGGCCAGCGCGGACTTCATTGCCATTGGTGCGCATTCCCATTCGAAGCTTGCGCGGATGATTCTCGGAAGTGTTGCAGATCGCATCGTGCGCTATGCGCCATGTCCGGTCTTGAGTGCGCGCAGTCCTGTGCGAGGATGAGTTGGTTTGCTGAACGAATGGCACGGGAAGCGACATAAAAAAGTGTCGCTAGCGATGTCGTGAATCGACGATGATTTCGATTTTTCCTTTGGGGCCGATGTATTGCGAGGCGAGTGTGCTCGTGAGGCTGACGACGATCGAGCCGAAAAGAGCAGCCCAAAATCCCGAGAGCGTGAAATCGTCCAAAAGTGCGGCAACCAAGCCCAGCATCGCGGCATTGATGACCAAGAGGAAGAAACCGAGCGTGAGCAACGTCGCGGGGAGTGTGAGCAACACGGCGATGGGTCGCACGATGGCATTCACGACTCCGAGGAGGAGCGCAGCCAACACGAGCGTGCCGATGCCGCGGATTTCCACGCCGGGCACGAGGGCCGAGGCGAGCCAAAGAGAAAGTGCCGAGATTGCCATGCGAATCAAGAAACCAAGCATGCACCCACCTTACTCGACGCAGGTCGAGAAGTCTCGCAAGAAATTTGGATTACGAGATTTTGCGCGAATCTGCAGCTTCACGCACGACATACACATCTTTGTCCGAGCGGTCGAGCAAGCCTTCCGCGACCGAGCCGAGAAGCGCGCGCGAGAGAGGGTTGCGGCCGTGCGAGCCGATGACGATCGTGTCCGCGAGGAGCGCTGTCGCTTCGTTCAAGATTTCTTCGCGCGCGTTGCCGATCACGACACGCCGTGTGTGCGCGTGAAGGGCACCGAGGACTTTTTGTTCGAACTCCGTCAGCTCGTCCGTGGCCATTGCACGCAAACGATGAAAATTTTCGGCGAGTTTTTCGTCGGTGGACATTTGCTGCAAATAGGGCGCATAGGTTGTTTCCAGGATGTGAATGATCGAGAACGGGATCTGGAATTCTGTAGTCAAGCGATGCGTCTCGCGGAGCACGATTTCCGAGCTTGTATGAAGATCGACTGCGCAAAGAGCTAAACTTGGAAGTGTTACGCTCTCTTGTTGTTTCGTCACATAGACTGCGCAGCGGCTGTGTTGGAGCACGCGGCGTGCGTTTCGCCCCAGGATGGTTTCGGTGATTCCGCCGTTGCCTTGCCCGCCGATCCACAAACCGCATGCTTGGCTTTTTTCGAGTTGATCGAGAAGCGTTTCATAAGGGTGGCCGCGTCGCACGCAAAGCTTGGGTCGAACGACCATTTTTCCGTCGGGGGCAAGGCTTGCTTTGATGCGTTCGACTTCGGCGGCAAAGTACGCTTCGATTGCGGCATCCGAGGGGATTGCATGGCGGGAGAGCGCGCTTGCGTACAGCCGCTCATCGACGACGTGCAAGGCTTCGAGTTCAATTTCCTTGCCGAAGGGATAGCCCTGCATGGCGAGTCCGAGTGCGCGACGCGCGTAAGGCGAGAAGTCGTAAGCGACGAGTGCTTTTTTCATGAGCGTCTCCTTCGTTGAATTCGTGTTGTATCAGCGTGCGGCGGAAACCCGTGTCAACTTCGCAGATTTGGAGGAGTCGCTCGCGGAATCCTCGCGATCCGGATCGACACCTTCCTGTGTCGATCCGCTACCGCGTCGATACAGCGTGCGGCGGTTGATGCCGAGAATTTTTGCTGCGCGCACTTTGTTGCCGTGCGTGAACTTCAAGATTTCGGAAATGTAGAGATCCTCGAGTTCGTGCAGAGTCAGTTTTTGCGTGAGTGCCGTCGCAAGAATGTTTTCTTCGCGCAGTGGTGTCGGTGCGGATTCGACTCCGACCTGTACTTTCAGGAAGGGGAAATCTTCGGCGCCGATCTCCACACCGTCGGTGAGTGCGACTGCGCGTTCGATTGCATTTTCGAGTTCGCGCGCATTGCCTTCCCAGCGCGCCGTTTCGAGTTTGGCGAGCGCCGCCGGAGCAAGGCGAACTTGCGGATTGCCGCAGTGCTTGCGCAGGAAGAACTCCGACAACACGCGAATGTCTTCGGGGCGTTCGCGTAGCGGCGGGATTTGGATCGGGATCACATTCAAGCGATAGAACAAATCGCGGCGAAATCTTCCTTCGTCCATGTCTTTTTCGAGATTGCGATTGGTAGCCGTGATGACACGCACATCGACTTGGACGGCTTGATTTCCACCGACGGGTCGAATCTCTTGATCTTGCAATACACGCAAAAGTTTACTCTGCAAGGCAAGGCTCATGTCTCCGATTTCATCGAGAAAAATCGTGCCACCGCTTGCGTGTTCGAAGAGGCCTTTTTTCGTGGCGTGTGCGCCCGTGAAAGCGCCGCGCACATGTCCGAAGAGTTCGCTTTCGAGCAAGCCTTCCGGAAGGGCCGTGCAGTTGATGGGCACGAAGGGTTGCTCGGCGCGCGCTCCGACGTAGTGAATCGTGCGCGCCACGACCTCTTTGCCGGTCCCGCTTTCGCCGGTGAGCAACACATTGCTGCGATTGTTGGCGATCTTGCGGATCAAAGCGAAGATGTCGCGCATGGCTGCACTTTCGCCGATGAGATCGCCGAGCATGCTGGTGTGATCGACGGCACGACGCAGTTTGCGGTTTTCTTCTTCGAGCGTGGAATGCTCGAACGCGCGGTTCAAGATCAACAGAATTTCTTTGCGCTTGAAGGGCTTCGTGACGTAGTGATACGCGCCTTCTTGCATGGCTTCGACGGCGAGATCGACGCTTCCGAAAGCCGTCATCAAGAGCACGGGAATTTCCGGGCGAAGCTTGTGCAACTCGCCGAGCAATTCCAAGCCGGATTTGCCCGGCATGCGAATGTCGCTCAGCACGGCGCTGAATTCGCGTTCTTGAAAAAGTTGCAATGCGGCGCTTGCCGAAGCGGCCTCGACTGCAGCGATGCCGGCTTCCTCCAGGATCGAGCCGAGCATTTCGCGCATCGCCTCGTCGTCATCCACGACCAATACACTGTGTTTTTTCTGTTTCATGCGAACGGACATAGCAGGGCCTGTGCCAAAAAATTTTCCCAATAGGGATTGTTGTCGCGGAGATTCCGGGGTTTTTTTGGAGAAAGCCATCCACTCCGAGTGACATAAAGTAGCACCTGTGTGGCAAAAAGTCCTAGCTCTTTGTTTTGGATTCGGGGCAGGAGATCAGGGCGGGGAGATGGATTTGGATGCGTGTTCCGCCGCTTGGAATGCTTTCGATGGTCATCTGCCCGGCATGGTCTTCGACGATTTCTTTTGCGACGACGAGTCCAAGGCCGTGCCCGTGTCCGGCTTCTTTGGTGGTGAAGAACGGGTCGAACACATGCGGCAAATCTTGTTCGCGGATCCCTACACCGTTATCGGTCACCGTCACTTGGATTTGATCGCCGTGTGCCGCAAGTGCAACTTGCAAGGTTCCGCCTTGGGGTATGGCGTCGGCGGCGTTCAAAAAAAGATTCAGAAAAAGTTGGCGGATTCGATTGGCGTCGCCCTCCATTGCGGGATCGATTGCGAATTCGGTTTCGACGCGAATGCCACGCTTGCGAAATTTTTCGTCGAGAAACTCGAGACTTGTTTTGATGACATCCTGCAGGTCGAATGGTTGTGACACTTCTTTCTCGCCGTGCGCCATCTTGAGCAATGCCTGAATGATTTTTGCGATGCGCCCGACTTGCGTTTGGATGGTTTGCAGGCGCTTGCGGTCTTTTTCGCTTTGCGCCGAGAGCTCAAGAAGCTCGGCATGACCTTGGATGACATTCATCGGTGTACCCATTTCGTGTGCCAAGCCCGAGACGAGTCCAGCGATCGAGGCAAGCGCCTCGGCGGTGTGCGCGCGCTGAATCGTTTCGTGCAAGGTTTGACTTTGATTTTGATAGCGATCTTCGAGGGTGGTTTTTGCGTCGCGCAGCGAAGCTTCGCGCCCTTCCATCACGGCTTGTGTGATGTACTGCGCATCGAAAAACAGAAGTCGCGTGATCGCAAGCTGCGCGCGTGCGGCTTTCTCGGAGTGTGCACCGAAAGTTTGCGAAGCGAGTTCGCCAAGGGCCGCAGCATAGAATGCCAATCCTGCAAAGCAGTGCGTATCCAAAATGCCGATTCGTTGCGCGTCGCGTCCGAGTGTTGTGCGCAGATCGAGATAGGCGGCATCGATCGGATCTCCGAGCGTGAGCAAGCACTGACGATTTCGCTGTAAAACTTTTTTGCGTAGGTCCGGATTGAGCATCGGTTCCGACGGAGTTTGCAACGCATTTCCGTCGAGCAAATGCTGCAACCAGGCTTCGAGAAGAGAATCGATTTTTTGTTCGAGGGCGGGACGTAGCTCGCGCACGAGTGCAAGATCGGCGTCGTGCAGCGAAAACAAATCCAGGGTTGAGTGCAGATTCTGGAATGAGGTTGTGTGCGAGGAGTCGTCCATTCGGAGAGTATGCGAAGCCGCACGTTTTTTCGTCAAGGCGTAGTTCTTTGAAGAATGCATGGCGATGCGGCTGCGGTGTAGGGATGCGCTGCGAGACGAGTGCGTGGCGTGTGCTCGGGAACCTCTGATCAATTCCATTTTCTGCGAATCAGGACTGGTGTTTTTCGTCGGAGGAAAATTTCTCGTCTTTCGAAAGCGGGATGGATCGAGGCTCCCTAGGCGTGCAAGAAACGCATCAAGATTGCAAAAATCCAATCGAGGGCGATTTGAAGTCCGCTGCGCTGGCGCAGCACGGCGCGATCGATGCGTCGCGCAAAGATCAAGTCTTGATCGAAGCGGTGCGAGAGCAGGAGTGGAATTTCGCCGCCGTCGATCACGATGTTGACTTCGTAGCTGTGTTCGAGGCTTTGCAGATCCAAGTTGGAGGTGCCGACGATGGCCCAGTTTCCGTCGAAGACCGCCACTTTCGCGTGCATCATGACGGGCATGTATTCGAAGACTTCGACGCCGCGCGTGATGAGGCGGCTTGCAATCCCGCGTGCTGCGTGTTGCAAGACGGGATGCGTTTTTCCGGAGATGAGCAATTGCACCGATGCCTGACACGCGGTGATCCTTTCGAAGGCGCGGAGCAGACGATGGCCGGGAATGAAGTAGGGGCTTGCGAGACGTACCGAATGTTTTGCGGCATGGAGTGCGCGACGTAGTGTTTCGCGCATCCGTCTCCGACGGTAGTGAGGCCCATCGGCGAGCACTCCGCAGCGCACGTTGCCACAGCAGGGAGGAGGTTCGCGCAGCAATTCTTCCCATGCGACATCGGAGCCGCCCGCACGAAACCAGATTTCGAAGAACACGGCTTCGAGATCGCGCACGACGGGGCCCTCTAAACGAAGATGTGTATCCCGCCAGCCGCGACCTTGGATTTCATCGCTTGC
>JADFDR010000111.1 GCA_018262735.1 Geobacter sp. | reverse complement strand
GGGTTCCGTATTGAAGTCAGGATACACACTAAAGCGTTCACGATCTTTTGCAGCACATGGCGAACTCGTGATCGTCGGTGCGCGCGAGCACAATTTGAAAAATTTGACCGTGCGTATTCCGCTTGGTCAATTGGTGGTGGTGACGGGAGTTTCCGGAGCGGGAAAGTCGACGCTCGTGAATGCAGTGCTCGTGGGCGGTTTGCAGCGGAGTTCGGATCGCGGCGATTGCGATGCGATCGAGGGTGCGGAGCGCGTTCGCGAAGTTGTGGTGGTCGATGCTGCGTCGCTTGCACGGAGCCCGCGCTCGAATCCGGCCACAATTTCAAAAGCTTTCGATGGGATTCGGCGCCGCTTTGCTGCGACGCCTGCTGCAACACGAATGGGTGTCGATGCAGGTTGGTTCTCGTTCAATCGTCCAGGTGGGCGATGCGAAACTTGCCAGGGCAGTGGCGAGATCGTGGTCGACATGCAGTTTCTCGACGATGTGCGCGTGGTGTGTGAGCAATGCGACGGTACACGCTACCGTCGCGAAGCTCGCACGATCACGTTTCAACAACGCAATATTGTGGAAGTGCTCGCGCTGACGCTCGAAGAAGCCTGCGAAGTATTTCTGGGCGATACGAGCATCGTGAGCAAGCTCAAGCCGTTCGTGGAAGTCGGCCTTGGTTATTTGCAGCTCGGCCAACCGCTTTCGACGCTATCGTCGGGTGAAGCGCAGCGGTTGCGGCTTGGGCTCGCGCTTGCGGAAGGCAAACCGCGTACGCTTTATGTGCTCGACGAGCCGACGACCGGCCTTCATCCAAGCGATATCCAAGTGCTCGTGCACTGTTTCGATGCGCTGCTTGCGAAGGGTTCGAGCATTCTCGTGGTCGAGCACAATCTGGAACTGATTCGCAGCGCAGATCATCTCATTGATCTTGGTCCCGAAGGCGGTCCCGGAGGCGGTCGTTTGCTGGCCACGGGAACACCGGCGGATCTCGCAGCCTCGTCGATATCCATCACGGGTGCCGCCTTGCGCGACATGCGAAATCTGTAGTCCAAACTTCCTTATTCGCCTGCGATGTTTCCGCAATTTTGCGCTTTGCTTGCACATCGCCATTCGTCCGCGTCGCGATTTTTCAGAAAAACATTCCGAGACCGAAGATTTTGTGTCGATACGGGCTCGGCCGCGCGGGAGGGGTGTACTGTTCGGGGCGATCTCTTGGCGCGTTCTTTTTTTCGGAGAGCGATTTCCTGCGAGGTCGCGGAAAAAGAGAATCGATTGCAGGGTGTTCGCGTGCAGGATGCAGATTTTCAAGTTCATAGTGTGGACCGCTTTGGTGAAGCGCAGCCGCGGATCATGCGTTATCTCGAAACGCACGGCGTGCTTGGCGTTTTGCTTGTCGATGTAAGTCCACTTCGCCAGATCGAGCGTTACTACGGCGTCGAAGCTTTCGAGACGATTCGTGAACGTCTTGGAACCTTGGTGCGCGATCTCAGCAAAAACTTTCTCGATCCAAGCGAGATGGCGATTACCGACGGATTTGGTGCCGACGAACTCGCGATTTTTATTTTTCGTCCGCGTGCCGATCATCGGTTCTATCGCGAAGAGTTGCCGTCGCTCGTCGAAGCGTTCCACATTCACTTCGGTCGCCAAGGCACGCGCATCGTGTATCCCTACGCTCGCAATGTGTCGCGACTGCCCGTGGGTTTTTCGGTCCTGCTCTACAATCCGGGTTTGGGATTGACGGGACAAATTCTGCAATCGATTTCGCTCGCGCGTGAAGATGCCAGGCTCAATGCAGCGATCGAGCACCGACGGCAACGTCAACAAATCGTGCAGACCATTCTCACCGAAAATTTGCATTCGATCTATCAGCCGATCTATCAGTTGCGGACGAAACAAGTTTTTGGATACGAAGCCTTGGTGCGCGGTGAAGAAAAAACTGCGTTGTTCAATCCGGCGGACATTTTCAAGAATGCTGTCGATTTCGATTTGACGTTCGAACTCGATTGCCTGTGTCGTCGCATGGCACTGCGCGGTGTTGCGGGCAAAACGCTTGGCGGGAAACTCTTTCTCAATTGTTTGCCGACGGCGATCAAGGATCCCGGCTTTCAAGGAGATGCTCTGCGCCAATTGCTGAGTGAGATTCCTTTGCAGCCAAGCGACGTCGTGCTCGAAATTTCCGAGAAAGAATCGATCAGCAACTTTGCGCTGTTTCGCGAGATCCGCGATCACTACTCGAATCTCGGTTTTCAGATTGCCGTCGACGACGTGGGCGTCGGTTTTTCGAGTCTTGAATCGATCATCGAGTTGGCGCCGAACTATCTCAAAATCGACATTGCCTTGGTGCGCGGGATCGACACCGATCGTCCGCGCCAAGAGATGCTGCGCACGCTCAATGAACTTGCGCGCAAACTCGGTGCGGAGATTATTGCCGAAGGCATCGAGCGCCCGGCCGAACTCGACACGGTGCGACAGATCGGCATTCGTTACGGGCAGGGATTTTTGCTCGGTCGTCCTGGAGCGTTGCCCTGAGACGAAGCGCGCTTGAGATGCTTGCGCCTCGCTCGGATTGCGTGCCGAATCCACTTGTCTCTTTTTTGTGTTGACTCAATTTGGTGTTGGATCCAACTTGTGGAAAACATCGCAAAACCGGATCGACACGGCGCGTGCCGATGCCTTCAGAGGTCGAGATGCTTCCGTGCGATGTCCGCCCAGCTTCCCGACGGCTCGAGTTGGATGTAGCGGCGCCAGTGTTCTTTCGCGCGTCGGCGTAGGCCCATTTTTTCGTAGAGCAAGGCCAGGCTGAGTTGTACGTCGGCATACATCGGATCGGCGCGCATGCAGTTTTTGTAATAGCGCAAGGCGGCTTCCTGCTGACTTTCTTCGTCGAGCATGCTGCCGAGGTTGTAGTTGGCTTCGACGTGATCGGGATCGATTTGTGTGGCGCGCTCGTAGCAGGCGCGCGCCTCGTTGCGGCGCCTTTGGTTGTAGTACACGGTGCCGAGATTGCAGTGCGCGTCGGCAAATTGAGGGTCGAGGTGGATTGCATTTTGATAGGCCGAAATCGCCTCGCCGTAGGTTTCTGCCGAAGCGTCGGAGGCGCAACCTTGTTCGAACCAATCGAGTGGCGTCTTGGGTACTTCGTCTTCGGGTGTCGAAAGAAAATCTGCAAGCAAGGTGATTTCGCGTTCTTCCGTCGGTGTTTGCGCCGAAAAGTCGATGACGCGTTGCCCGCTTGGTTCGAAAAGTACGCCGCCGTGATGCAGCACGATACGGTTCGAACCTTCGACCCATACACGCAGCGATCCGAGCGGAGCTTCGATTTCGGGAAGATGCTTGCGGAGCAAGGCGATGTTTTTTTGAATCTGCCGCAGAGGAATGCCGCATTGCAACAAGCCGAGAACGGTCTTGATGTATGCGAGATCGCGAAAGTCGAGAGCCGGCACGCCATCGATCGTGGCGCTTGGTTGCAACACACCGATGCGTTCCCAATGCCGCAAGCGTGCGGGAGAGATGCGTAAAATTTTCGATGCTTCGCGATAGCGATAAGCCGTCATTTCGTTGCAGCGTACAACGCAGGGCAGAGAAAGCGTATCGTTTTGTTGCCGTGCTGTGATTTTTTCAGCATGGAACACTGCAGCCTGTTTTACGAGTTTGTGGTGTAGGCGACGTGTTGCATGGATCGCGCTTTCCTATTCATGAAGGGAGATGCGGAGTGGATGTCGCTGTCGCGCAGCGAAACGCGTGATGTGGTGCGGATTCCGACGCTGCGTATTTCCTACTTTGCCAAGGCAAATGCGGCTTTGGCGACGACGCTACCCTCGAAGAGAATGCGCACTTCCCAGTGCCCCGGCTCGTCGCGCCATTCGTGCGGGATCTCGAGGCGTGCAGTCAAGTTGCGTTTTTGGCTTTCGAGTTTTGCTTCTCTCACGAGATTGCCTTGCGGATCAAACCACTGCGCCTCGAAGGGTTGTTTGTTTTTGTAGAAGCGTGGATGGTCGAGATAGTGCGAGCCAATCTTTCCTGACCAAAGGACATAATTTTGTGTAGAGGGAAGGGTGGGCACGCTTGAGGAGCGCTGGGTTGTGCTGGCAGGTGCGTCTGTGGTCTGCAGAGAGGCATTTTCGATAAGCGGAAAATCGATCTTTTCAATTTCCCAGCGCGTGTTTTCCTTCATTTCGCCGGAGCTACGAAAAAAATCGACGGCGCGATCCAGATTGTAGATCGCACGCTCGGAGTCACCTGCTGACTTGTAAGCGAGTCCGAGTCGATACAACAATTGCGGTCGGTCGGGATCCAACACCAAAGTGCGACGATATGCCTGGATTGCTTCGGGATAGCGTCCGAGTTTGGAAAGCAAGAGACCCGCTTGGTAGGGAGGACGCGGATCGTTTGGGGAGAGTTCTTCCGCTTGCTGCAACAACTCGAGTGCGCCGTGCATTTCGCTTTTGGTTTCGAGTTCGCTGCTTTGATCGAGGAGCGATTGCGCGAGCGAGCGATCGAATGCAGCGCGTTCTGTGTGCAGATACGATTGGCGAGATTCGCGCAGGAGTGCGAGGCGTTTTTGTGCACGATAAAACGCGGCTTCGAGTTCGGGCGAAAAGGTGGTGGTGCGGCGCAAATTCGGAACTTCTGCACGCACAGCCTTGGCGCGATCTTCGACAGCAGGATGTGTATACAGGTAAGGTGGAACTTGTATTCCGCCGCGTTCGTTCGTAAGCGAAATGCGCTCGAAGAAGCGTGCCATGCCCTCGGCGTCATAGCCGGCGCGTGTCATGAATGTCATGCCGAGTTGATCGGACTCCGCTTCGAACTCGCGGCTATAGGAAAGTTGCAATGCGACATTGGCAGCTTGCGCCATGATCATCGGTCCTGGACTTTCCGTAGCGACGCTTGCGGCGATACCGGTGATTGCCGCGAGCAAGTTGGGTAACGCCATTTTTTGTTGTTGGCGTACGTAGTGCCGTCCTTTGACGTGACCGATCTCATGCGCCATGACGCCTGCGACTTCGTTGATCGACACCGCAGAGAGTAGGGTCTCGCTATGGAAGTAGATATAGCCGCCTGGGATTGCAAAAGCGTTGAGGCGCGGATCGTCGATGACGCGGAAGCGATAGTGAAAGGGTTGCGAATCGATGGTCTGCACAATGCTTTGGCCAAGCTCGAAGAGAAATTCCGTGACGACGGGATCTTGGATCATGCGTAGCTGATCTTGAATTGCGCGATCGACGCTAAAACCAATCTCGCGTTCATCCTCGACGCTGATATCGGTCCCGGTGAGTTTGGCGATCGGACTTACTTTCTCGGATTCGGGCGTGTGCGGTGCGTCGCTGGCGCAGGCAAGGAGCGCGGCAAGGAGCAAGATTCCCGCGCCACGGGAGAGACGGCGCGGAGGAAAGTTTATTTTTTGTCGGAGCACGAGCTCGGCTGCCATCGCAAGATCGGCTTTCGCGCGGCTTGCGTTTCGTTGAGTCGGCGGAGGCGTGTGTGATGTGGAGCGCTGCGTAGTAGATCTGGATCCTCGTGCGCTTCGCGTTCGATTGCGAGCAGTGCATCGATGAAACGGTCGAGACCTTCGAGGCTTTCGCTTTCGGTGGGTTCGATCATCAGTGCACCGGCGACGACGAGCGGGAAGTACGTCGTCGGAGGATGATAGCCGTAGTCGATGAGACGCTTGGCGATGTCGAGCGTGGTGACACCTATTTCTTTCAGGTTCTGGTCGGAGAGTACACACTCGTGCATCGCCGGCTGGTCGATGGGAACCGCGAACTTCGTGCGCAGCCGTGCGAGCGCATAGTTGGCATTGAGTACCGCCATTTCGGCAATGCGTTTCATGGCATCCGGCCCGAGGCAGCGGATGTAGGTGTAAGCGCGGACTGCGACGGCAACATTGCCAAAGTGTGCGTGAACGCGTCCGATCGATTGCGGGCGATTCGTGTCGAGGGAGAACTTCGCTTC
>JADFDR010000110.1 GCA_018262735.1 Geobacter sp. | reverse complement strand
CAGGATCCCGTCCTCTTCGAGGTTGCAACACCAAAAAGTGACGACAAGGCCGATGGCGCATCTTCCGCGAAAGCGGGTCGCAATCTCGATCGCTGGCTCGTGGAAATCGGCATGGCGCCCCCCGCAAAGGCATCTCCACCCACGCCGCAAGCCGCGGCCTCGCTACCGCCGGATTTCACGCAATTCATGGCGCCCGCAACGACTTCCTCTGCGGATCGGGCTCAGGCTGCGCCGATGGCACCGCCGACCGCGCCCCGCACGCCAACGAAGACTGCGTTTCCGCGTATCGCCGTGAAGAGCGTCGTGCCGACCGCACTCGAAACGACGGGGCTTCTCGTCTGCGGCTCCGACGGAAATCCCACTCGCCTTGCTTCTGCACGCATTCAAGCCATTGCGCTGGCGGCCGTCGGTGGCATTGCGCAAAGCGGCAAGCCCATTCTCATCGTCGATCTGCTTTTGAATTGGCAAAACGGCGGTCCGGCCCCTTTGCAGGCCGTGCGCCTACGCAGCGACCAATTCGATCCGCGCAAACTTTGCCCGCAAACTGCATCTCCGCTGCAAGCCGTCTTTGAACTTGTGAAAACCTTGCAAGCACAATCGAATGCCACGCTGCTTTCAGGTTTCGAACCGTCCGGCAAAGTGCCCGTCTTTGCCTCGCTCGAACTTTATGGCAAACAAGTGCTCGGCATCGAAGACATCATCGCTAAATAACACTTTTTCGTGTCTTTTACGAATGAACATTCCGGAAATGCATGCCTGCGCAGCGCGCTGCTTCTCCATCGGCATCGTTTCGATCTCCAACAACGAGACACTCTTTCGTGTCGACACCAAGAAGCGCCGCTGCAAGCAAATAACCTTCCGGCGCCGGCTTGAGTGTGTGCAGCGAAGCGCACTCCCCACTCGCAATCACGACATCGAAGAGATCCTGCGCACCGAGTGCCGCAAGCTTGCGCCGCGCCGGATAATCGCTTACGAGTGCCGTTCTGCCGCCTCGTGCGCGAAATGCGTGAATTTGTTGCAAGAGCTTTCGATTGCGAAACAAACGAAGCCACTTCGCGGGACGCTCAAACATCCAGAGCTGCACCACGCGCTCGACCGATTCCGGGCTCCTATTGAGAGCCTGTGCCGTTGCCTCGATTTGGCATCGATACGGCGAGAGCGGTGGCGACGCGGAAGAGATCGCAACGAGAGGATCTTGAAGAACGTGTTGCACACACTGCTCTTTCGCTGCTGCATCGCGCAAACGCTCATGCATTTTTCGGAACTTCCGCAAAACCGAAATGGCCGACCATCCTCCGGCAACGAGAAGCTCGAAGCCCATGAAGAACTTCACGCCGCGCGCGGAATACAGCGTTCCGTCGAGGTCGAAGAGCCAAGCACGATAGGAAGCATTGAGTTGAGGGAGCGACATGATGCGCACAGCGTACCCACGGCACCACGTTTGGGGAGCGAAAATCCGCGCCAAACGAGTATCTTTCGCAAATGGATTTCGCCCTCGTCACCCTTCCCGCGGTGATCGGGCTCGTAACACGGCGTCAAGATCCGAGGCCAAACGTGAGCACAACACAAACTCCAGCACCGCAGACCGAAGGCGGCGTCGCCACGCAGGAGCGCACGCAACTCGCGCGTCCAAAGCGCTTCAAGGTGCTTTTGCTGAATGACGATTACACGCCCATGGAGTTCGTCGTGGACATCTTGCAAAACCTTTTTCAGAAAAGTCCTGCGGAAGCGACGCAAATCATGTTGCATGTGCATCGTCGCGGTGTCGGCGTGGCGGGCATTTACGTACTCGAAATCGCCGAAACGAAAGTTGCGCAAGTGCATCAACGCGCCGAAACAAGTGGCTACCCGCTGCGCGCCGGAGTCAAACCCGAATGAGTGAGCTTTCGCGTGAAATTCGCTTTGCTTTGCACGCCGCCGTACAAGAAGCGGTGTCGCGCCGCCACGCCTACCTCACACTCGAGCACCTGCTCTTTGCTCTGATTCACGATGATCGCGGCGCGGAAGTATTGACACACTGCGGTGTTGATCTCGCTTGCCTCAAAAAAGAACTCGAGCGGTTTTTTCGTGAAGATCTGGAGGCCGTGCCCGGCGACGACGCACTCGAACCACAACAGACGATCGCTTTTTTGCGTGTGCTCCGTCACGCACTCTTGCACGCGCAAAGCGCAGAGCAAAAAACGTTCGACGCGGGCGATCTGATCGCCGCGCTCTTCGACGAAACCGATTCGTATGCGCGGGCACTCCTGGAATCGCAAGAGGTTTCACGACTCGACGTCTTGCGATTCATCACGCACGGAGTTTCCAAACTGCCCGGAAGCATGTCGACACCGAACAGTGTTCACGGAACAGAAACGGACTCCGTTTTCTCGCCCGGCTCGCCAAGCGATGCAGAAACGGCAGGCGACAGCACGGCACCAAATCCGCTCGAAGCCTTCACGATCAACCTGAGCAAACTCGCCGCCGAAGGCAAACTCGATCCGCTCATTGGGCGCGGCAAAGAAATCGAACGTGCGATTCATGTGCTCGCGCGACGACGCAAAAACAATCCTCTCTTCGTCGGAGAGCCTGGCGTCGGCAAAACGGCTCTTGCAGAAGGCCTGGCTCAGCGCATCGGGCGCGGACAAGTGCCACCCGACCTCGCCGAAGCCGAAATCTTTGCGCTCGATCTTGGCGCACTTTTGGCTGGCACACGCTTTCGCGGCGATTTCGAAGAACGCTTCAAGACCCTCATGCACCAGCTTCAGCAACGCAAACAACCGATTCTCTTCCTCGACGAGATCCATACGATCCTCGGCGCAGGCACGACCATGGGCAGCACGATGGATGCATCGAATTTGCTCAAACCGCTGCTTGCCGAGGGAAAGATTCGCTTCCTTGGCTCGACGACATTCCGCGAATTTCGCAACGTCGAAAAGGATCACGCCTTCGCGCGACGCTTTCAGCGCATCGATATCCAGGAACCGAGCGAAACGGAAAGCTTGCGCATCCTGCAAGGGCTCGCTCCCCACTACGAAACACATCATGGTGTCAAGTACACGCCGAGCGCACTGAAACGCTGCGTCGAACTTTCCGTGCGCCATCTTCCGGATCGCTTCTTGCCGGACAAAGCGATCGATGTCATGGACGAAACCGGCGCTGCAGTGCGGCTCCGACCCACGAAACAAAAGCGCAAAACGGTGACACCGCGCGATGTCGAGGCCGTCGTCGCGCGAATTGCACAAGTGCCCGTGGCGCGCGCTGCGGAATCCGATCTCGCGCAACTCGCCCACCTCGAAGAAAATTTACAAGCACAAGTCTTTGGACAAGATCCCGCAGTCCACACCGTCGCTGCGGCGATCAAACGCTCGCGCGCCGGGCTTGGCGGCGCACACAAGCCGATCGGTTCGTTTTTGTTCATGGGTCCGACGGGCGTCGGCAAAACCGAGCTCGCGCGACAACTCGCGCAAGAAATGGGAGTTCCGTTTTTGCGTTTCGACATGAGCGAATACGTCGAGAAGCATGCCGTCGCGCGCCTGATCGGTGCGCCGCCGGGCTATGTCGGCTACGACGAAGGCGGTCTCCTCGTGCAGAAGATTCGTCAAAGTCCACACGCCATCCTCTTGCTCGACGAAATCGAAAAAGCGCATCCCGATCTCTTCGACATCCTTTTGCAAGTGATGGATCGCGCCACGCTCACCGACAACCAAGGTCGTGAAGCGCACTTCGAAAACATCATCCTGATCATGACGTCGAACGTCGGAGCACGCGAGTTGAGCGCGACGAGTGTCGGCTTCGAAGCGCAAACGCGCGGCAGCGGCAAGCAAGAACTCGAACGCCTCTTCAGCCCCGAATTTCGAAATCGCCTCGATGCCGTGGTGCGCTTCGACAAACTCGATTCACGCGCGATGTTGCGTATCGTCGAAAAATTTCTCGTCGAAGTGCAAGCACAACTCCGCGAACGTCAGATCACGCTCGAAACGAGCGACGCCGCAAAAAGTTGGCTTGCGGAAAAAGGCTTTGATCCAAATTTCGGTGCACGCCCGCTTGGCCGCCTGATCCAAACCGAAATCAACGACAAGCTCGCCGATGCAATTCTTTTTGGAGCACTGCTTCACGGCGGAACCGCCGCGCTTGATGTTCGCGACGACGCACTTCACTTCACCTTGACTCCGCTCGCGCGTGCGCCGCGTTCGACGCCTGCATCGGCCTGACAATCTCGTAAATTCAAGGGCAATGCAGTGCCTCGCGCAAAACTACGCGCATGCATTCGATCCCTCTCGAATCGTTCTCTGCACTGCTGCGAAAATTCCCGTGGCCGCGCGCTGCATGAAAATTCGTTTTGGATTAAAGTTTGCGCAAAGAGCAGGAGATGGATGCGTGGAATTTGAAAAGTGGATCGGGATCGGCGTTGCAGGGAATTTCACAGGACACTTGGAACAAGCGGGAGAAGCCTCCGATTTCGTCGGTGTCACAGTTTCCGACGTACAAGCTCCGAAAGGTATCTTCCCTTTTTACATTCCCTCCACGCGCGCAAACGATCCTTCGCATTTCCTGCACGTCTATCCGATTTCTTCCGACACGATCCATCTTCCCGCCGAAGCCGACGCCAAGCTGCAGATCGAACCCGAAGTCGCATTACTCTGCAATCTCCGCTATACAGGAAATCGTGTCGTCGACATTCTTCCGTGTCAGTTCGGAGCCTACAACGACTGCTCGATCCGTCGTCCCGGCGCCAAAAAAATCAGCGAAAAAAAGAACTGGGGTGCATGTTCAAAAGGTGTTTCGTCCACGCTGATCGATATCGATCGCTTCGCGCGCGGCGGCATCCTCGATCATTATCGTTTGACCTGCTACTTGCGACGCGACGGGGAATTGCATCTCTACGGTGTCGATAGCCCCGTGCGCAACTACTCGTACTTCTACGGCACTTTGCTTGATTGGCTCACCACGAAACTCAACGAGCAAAAAGACTCCGGTCCACTTGAGTCGATCTCCGACTGGCTGCGACAAGCAGGCTACCCCGCGCAGATTTTGGTCGGAATCGGCGCAACGCAATACACCTCATTTGGTGAAACGAATTTTTTGCAACCCCGCGACGAATCGATCGTGGCGCTCTATGACGAACGCCAACACGACGCTTCCACCCTCGAAAACTTGCTTGCAAACAACGAAAACAAAGCGGCAGGCCTCTGCGTGTTACGCCAAAAAGTCGTAACGGTGTAGCGAGGCGCTTTGCATGGAAACCGTCGGCGCGGTTTCCATGCAAAGCGCGCGTGCAACGCGCATCGCTCCGGCAAATTTTTCAGATCGCTCCTCACGCGCCAAAGCAGAAAACTGCGCGATTCCCGACTTTGCCTTTCCGTAGCGAGTACGAAACCCGCTAGACTGCCGAGCGAGAAATTTTTTGAGCACGGAGGATCCCGCATGAAATTCTGGCAATCGCTCGCCAACACGGAAACCGAGCAAATGCTCGACATTGCGCGAATTGCGGAAGGCGCGGGCATCGACGGCATCCTGCTCTCCGATCATTTGTTTTGCCCCGAAACATTCGAATCGAAGTATCCGTATTCCACCGACGGAACTCCGCCGTTTGACGCCGCAACACACTGGCCCGATCCGTGGGTCACGATCGGCGCCATGGCCGCTGTAACCCAGAAACTGCTTTTCTCGACCAATATTTTTATTTTGCCGCTGCGCAATCCGATCGCCGTCGCAAAACAAATCGGCACCGCAGCCGTACTTTCCAACAACCGTGTTTCCCTCGGTGCGGGAGTCGGCTGGATGAAAGAAGAATTCACGCAGATGCGCGAAAACTTTGAAACGCGCGGCGAGCGTTACGACGAATGCATCGAAATTTTGCGGCGGCTTTGGCGCGGCGGAATGATCGAGTATCACGGCAAGCATTACGACTTCGGGAAAATGCAAATGAGCCCCGCACCGAACAAACCGATTCCGATCTGGCTCGGCGGACAATCTCCCGTTGCGCTCAAGCGCGCTGCACGGATTGGCGACGGCTG
>JADFDR010000010.1 GCA_018262735.1 Geobacter sp. | reverse complement strand
CGCTTTGCCGAAGACGAACTCGAGCGCGCACGCACGGAAGTGTCACGCGCATTGGTTGGCGCGCGCTCGGAACTCAAGGGCCATGCGACGCGCCTTGCCGAAGAAGCGGCCGCGAAAATTCTGGGACGGTCGCTTTCATGAATCGCATTCTGACACTTATGGGTGTTGTCGTCCTCCTGGCCAGTCCGGCCTTCGCGGAAGGTTCGGCCAAAGCGGATTTGATCTGGCAGTGGATCAACTTTGTGCTTCTTCTCTCGATTCTGATTTTTGTTGCACGAAAGCCGATTCGCGGCTTGATGGCGGCGCGACGCTACACGATCCAACAAAACCTTGAGCAATCGCGAACGATGCTCGAATCGGCGGAAGCCAAATTTCAAGAGTGGACCGAGAAGGTCGAACGCCTCGATGAGATCGTACTCGACATGGAAAGTGCAGCGGCGGAGCGTGCGGCCAAAGAGCGAAGCCAGATTTTGGTGCAAGCCGAGGCGACGGCGAATCGCATCAAGGCCGATGCGCGCACGGTGATCGAGCAAGAATTGCTCCGTGCGCGGGCTGAGCTTCGCACCGAGGCTGCAACTCTCGCGATCGATCTCGCCGCGAAGCTGATCGAAAGCAAAATTTCTAGTGCCGACCAAGAGCGCTTGATTGGCGAATTTATTTCGAAACTCGAAGCGTTGCCGACGGGGCAAGAGAAATCCGCCTCGACGCAACCGGCGAAGCGGAATTAGGAGAAAAGATGCCTGGTTCAGTCGTTGCCCGACGCTATGCACGCGCGCTGTTCAGTTTGGCCGCGGAAGAAAATCGCACGACGGAAGTGCTTGCCGAGCTCGACAAAATCGTGACTTCGCTCGATCAATCGGCAGAACTTGAGTCTGTTTTGTTTCGACCGTTTTATCCGGTGGTCGAGCGCTGCTCGGTGATTGAAAACGTGGTTGCCAAGCTCGGTTGCAGCACGATCGTGAAACACTTCTGTCGCGTGTTGATCGAACAAGGTCGAATGAGTTTTTTCCGCGAGATTCGGACGGAGTTTGCGGGCCTCGTCGATGCGGCCAAAGGCCAAGTGACTGGTGAAGTGCTTTCTGCAAGTCCGATTTCCGAGGCCCAAGTGGCCAAGCTGCGCCAGGCTTTGTCGCGGCGCACCGGGCTCGACGTGCAACTCAAAGTGGAAGTCGACAACCGCTTGCTCGGCGGTGTCGTTGCAAAAGTGGGCGATTTGGTTTTTGACGGAAGTCTTCGCACGCAGCTCGAACAACTGCGCGCCAATCTGACGAAGGGATAGCGAGAGATGGATATCAAACCGGGTGAGATCACTGACATCCTCAAGCGAGAGATCAAAGAATACGGTCGCGAGATCGACGTTGCCGAAACCGGCACTGTGCTTTCCGTCGGTGACGGCATCGCACGTGTGTATGGTCTCAACAAGGCGATGGCCGGCGAGCTGGTCGAATTTCCGGGAGGAGTTTCGGGGCTCGTACTCAATCTTGAAGACGACAACGTCGGCGTCGCAGTCATGGGTGAAGCTCTCGATATTCGCGAAGGCACGCTCGTGCGCCGCACGGGAGCGATCATCGACGTTTCCGTCGGACCAGGCTTGCTTGGACGCGTCGTGAATGCGCTCGGCGAACCGATCGACGGCAAGGGAGAAATCAAGTCGAGCGAAAAACGCCGCGTGGAGTTGAAGGCGCCCGGCATCGTGGCGCGCAAATCCGTGCATGAACCATTGCAAACGGGTCTTAAGGCCATCGATGCGATGATTCCGATTGGCCGTGGTCAACGCGAACTCATCATCGGTGATCGTCAGACCGGCAAGACGGCCGTCGCGATCGACGCGATCATCAATCAGCGAAACAGTGGTGTGTATTGTATTTATGTCGCGATCGGTCAGAAGCAATCGACGGTTGCGCAAGTGGTGGAGAAGCTTCGCCAGTTTGGCGCGATGGATTACACGATCGTTGTCTCGGCGACCGCGAGCGAAGCCGCACCGCTGCAATTTTTGGCGCCATTCTGCGGTGTCACGATGGGTGAATGGTTCCGCGACAACGGCAAGCATGCGCTGATCATTTACGATGATTTGAGTAAACACGCCGTTGCGTATCGTCAGCTTTCGCTCTTGCTGCGCCGTCCGCCGGGCCGCGAAGCATTTCCGGGCGATGTGTTCTATCTGCATTCGCGCTTGCTCGAGCGTGCGGCGAAGTTGAGCGACGCACTCGGTGCGGGCAGTTTGACTGCGCTGCCGATCATCGAAACTCAAGCGGGTGACGTGTCGGCCTACATTCCGACGAATGTGATTTCAATTACCGACGGACAGATCTTCCTCGAGACGGATCTTTTCAACTCGGGTATTCGTCCCGCGATCAACGCCGGTCTCTCGGTGTCGCGCGTCGGTGGTTCGGCGCAGATCAAGGCCATGAAGGCGGTTGCAGGTCGTTTGCGCTTGATGCTTGCGCAATATCGCGAGATGGCCGCGTTCGCGCAGTTTGGCAGTGATCTCGATAAGTCGACGCAAGAGCTTCTCGAAAATGGCAAACGTCTCACGGAAATCTTGAAGCAAGGCCAATATGCACCGATGCCGGTTGCCGAGCAGGTCATCAGCATTTACGCCGCGTCGCCACAAGAAGGCCGCAGCTCGTGGGTGCGTAACTATCCGGTTGAAGACATGCTGCGCTACGAAGCCGAGATGCTGGCTTACATCAAGGCGGAGCATGCAGGAGTCGTGGCCGCGCTCAACGAACGGCAAAAACTCGACGACGATATTTCGAAGCAGCTCGGCGCAGCGCTCGATGCATTTGCCAAAATCTTCCGCTCGTCGGCGGAAGGCAAGACGGCAAACACCGAGGCGGCATAGGAGCTGACGCGTGAGTCTTCGAGACATCAAACGGCGGATTACGAGCGTTCGCAAGACGCAGCAAATCACCAGCGCGATGCGCATGGTGGCCGCAGCGAAATTGCGTAAAGCGCAGGAAGCGATCGAATCGGCGCGCTCGTACGCGGATGAAATGAAGTCGGCGGTGGCTTCGCTTGCTGCTGCACAGACGGACAGCGAACACCCGCTGCTCAAGCGTCGCGACAAGGTGCGCAAGATCGAAGTCGTCGTCATCACGTCGGATCGGGGTCTTTGCGGTGCGTTCAATTCGAACATCATCAAAGAGGCCGAGAAGGTTCTTTTGAAGAACGAAGGTGCGGTCGAATCGATTGCGCTCGCACTGATTGGACGCAAATGTGTCGATTCGTTTCGCAAGAAGCGCGCGAAGATGATCGACTTTACGCGAGTGGGTCTGGGTTCGATTCAGTACGGACACGCCGTCAACATCGCGATGGAACTTTCGAAGCGTTATGCCGCCGGCGAGGCCGACGAAGTCGTGATGGTGTATAGCAAGTTCGAATCCGCGATGTCGCAGCCCGTCGTGGTGAGTCGGCTTTTGCCGCTCTCGTCGAGCACGGAAAATAAGGCGACACAAAAAGAGGTTACAACGGAAAATTGCACGACGGAACCTTCCGAGGAGAAGTTGCTCGAGGTGTTGGTGCCAAAAGCGATTGAAGTCGAAGTGTTCCGCGCGCTTCTCGAAGTCCAAGCGGGTGAACACGCTGCGCGAATGGCAGCGATGGAATCGGCCACGCGAAATACGGAAGACATGATTGGTTCGCTGACGCTGAAATACAACCGAGCGCGACAAGCAGCGATTACCACTGAATTGATTGAAATCATTACGGGTGCAGAGGCGCTCTAAAAAGAGCGCGACAGGAGAAAGACATGGCAGGCCAGCAGGGCAAGATCGTTCAAGTGATGGGTCCCGTAGTGGACATCGAGTTTCCGCCGGGAGTGCTTCCGGAAATTTACACGGCGCTCACGATTACGAATCCGGCGATCGACGATCGCAAGGACAACCTCGTGGTCGAAGTGGCGCAGCATCTTGGCGAAAACACCGCACGGTGTATCGCGATGGATACGACCGACGGTCTGGTACGCGGCCAAGCCGTGACCGACACGAAAGCGCCGATCACGGTGCCGGTCGGCCCGAAGACGCTGGGTCGCATCATGAACGTGGTCGGAGAACCGGTGGATGAGCGCGGTCCGATTGGCGAGAAGAGTCGTCTGCCGATTCACCGCAAGCCGCCCGCCTTTGTCGAACTTTCAACGAGCGTCGAATCGCTCGAAACCGGCATCAAAGTGATCGATCTCCTTTGTCCGTATCCGAAGGGCGGCAAGATCGGCCTTTTTGGCGGCGCCGGCGTGGGCAAGACCGTGGTGATCATGGAGCTCATCAACAACATCGCCAAAGAGCACTCGGGTTATTCGGTGTTTGGCGGCGTGGGTGAGCGCACGCGCGAAGGCAACGACCTGTGGCACGAGATGGCCGACGCCAAACTTTCCGACGGTACGACGGTGCTCGACAAAGCCGCGCTCGTCTACGGCCAGATGAACGAGCCGCCGGGCGCACGCTCACGCGTAGCCCTCACGGCGCTCACTGTTGCCGAAAATTTCCGCGACGAAGAAGGCAAGGACGTGCTGCTCTTCATCGACAATATCTTCCGCTTCACGCAAGCGGGCTCGGAAGTGTCGGCGCTCCTCGGTCGCATTCCGTCGGCGGTGGGTTATCAACCGACCCTCGGCACGGACATGGGTGCCTTGCAAGAGCGCATCACGTCGACGAACAAAGGCTCGATTACGTCGGTGCAAGCCGTGTACGTGCCCGCAGACGATCTCACGGACCCGGCACCGGCCACGACCTTCTCGCATCTCGATGCGACGACGGTGTTGTCGCGCCAGATTTCCGAGTTGGGCATTTACCCCGCCGTCGATCCGCTCGATTCGACCAGCCGCATTCTCGATCCGCAAGTGCTTGGTGAGGAACACTACAAAGTGGCGCGCGGCGTGCAGCAGATTTTGCAAAAGTACAAAGACTTGCAGGACATCATCGCGATTCTCGGTATGGATGAACTTTCCGAAGAAGACCGAATCACGGTGTCGCGCGCCCGCAAGATTCAACGCTTCCTTTCGCAGCCCTTCCACGTGGCCGAACAGTTCACCGGTGTTGCGGGCATTTATGTTCCGCTTTCGGAAACGATTCGCAGCTTCCGCGAAGTACTCGAAGGCAAGCATGATGATCTCCCCGAGCAGGCGTTTTACATGGTCGGTGGCATCGAGGACGTGATCGAGAAGGCAAAGAAGCTCTAAGGCTTTTTCGGGAGAAGTGCGTGGCGATCGAACTGAAAATCGTGACACCGGAAGGTGAAGTTTTCGCAGGGAGCGTACACTCCGTTGCGTTGCCTGGCCTCGACGGAGAACTCGAAGTGCTCGAAAGTCACGAGCGCTATCTTGTGCAGCTTCAGTCCGGTGTCGTCGCGATCAAGGGCGGATCCAAGGCTGCGTTTGCAGCGCTCAGCGGCGGATTCGTGAACATCACGGGTTCGAAGGTCACGGTGCTTGCCGATACCTGTGAGCTCGCCGAAGAAATCGATCTCGCTCGCGCGGAACGCGCCCGCGATCGCGCAAAAACCGCTATGGCAAAAGCCGCCGTCGGCAGCGACCTCTTCTCCGAGGAGCAAGTCGCTTTGCAACGTGCGACGACACGCATCGTTGTCGCCGCCCGTCGCTAGGATCAAATTCAAAAACGCAGAAGTTTCGCCGATCTTTTTGAGAATCAGGAAAAGACCGGCGTAGCCTTGAGCTTGGCTTTGCCGTTTTCGACCACCACGCGGAAGTTCACTTTGGCGCAGTTGTATTGGGTGCGAATCGCTTGCTCTTGTTTGTCGAGAAGCGCCTTGAGTTTCGTGCGATCAATGCCTTCCATGCCCTGACCGCATGCCAGCCGTGCATCGGAATACTGCTCGAAAATATCTTCCGCTTTTTTTGTGGCCGGTTTTGTTTTTTCCGTCGCTGCGGCGTCTACATTTCGTCCTTCTTGCAAAGCACGCAAACGCTCTTTTTGTTCGATCTTGAATTTGAGAGGTTCGTACGTGCCGGCTTCCATCTTGCGCAAGATTTCGTCCCAGTGTCGGCGCAACGAAAAAAACCGTGCCGTGAGCGTGTTGAAGCGGAAGCGGTGCGCGGTGTTGCGAATGGGCATGTTCGACCAGTAATTGATGATCTTTTGAATGTCTTGGCGCAAGATCAGCGGCTCACGCGGACGGTTGCCGATGAAGTATTGCTCGTAGTCGAGCTTCGCCATTTTGAGTTTCGCATCGAGGATTTGTAGATCGACTTCGATGTCGATGCCAAGTTTCTGTGCCATAGGCCTTCTCCATCGGCTGTCGGAAAATCTTGCTTGAGAAATCGCGCTTGCGAATCGAGCCAGTCGAGAAACTATGCAATTCTTGCATATCCTGGCAGGGATTCGTATTTCACACTCTCGAAGTTTTTGCAGACGATCGGAAGAGATTCGTATGCCCCGCAGCGTTCTTCATAACGCAATTTTGCTCGATCCCGAAAGGCCGGATTTTTCGATGACGCCGTCGGCGATCTCGATCCGCAATGGCCGCATCGAGCGAGTCGGCGCACTCAACACGGACGCAAGCGCAATCCCCGAAAGCGCAAAAGAGACATGCATGGAGCGCTTGCTGGAACTTCGGGAAAGGGAGCAAAAGGACGGACGGGATCGCGCAAAAGAGTCACAAAAAAGTGTCGGAAGTGAGAAAGTCGAATGGACGGATCTGCAAGGCGGCTATCTTGCGCCGGGTTTTCTCGATTTGCATGACCACGGAGGTCTGGTTTTCGCGGCGGCAAAAGATCTTGCCGCAAGCTTGCATGCCTCGTGCGCGCATCTCGTGCAAGAAGGTGTAACGGCGTTTCTTCCGACGACGGTGACGAGTTCGCAAGCGCGACTCGAAGAAATTTTCGAAGCGCTCGTCCCTGTTCTCGAGAGCAATGCGTCGGAGCGCAAGCCTTCGTCGCATGTCGTGCACAACGGAAATCTCGCAGTGCCGCTTGGGCTTCACCTCGAAGGGCCGTGGATTCATGCCGCTTGCGCCGGTGCGCAGCCCAAAGCAGCGATTCGCAATTACGATGCAGCGCAAGGCGAAGCGATCTTTTCGCGTTTTGGAAACTGGATTCGAATGGTGACGCTTGCGCCGGAAGTGAAAGGCGCCGAGCTACTTCTCGAAACACTTGCCGAGCGCGGCATTCTTGCTGCGCTCGGGCATTCGCAAGCAAGTGCCAAACAGGCGGAAGCCGCCATCGAGCTCGGCGCACGTCATGTGACACATTTGTTTAATGCCATGAAACCGCTGCATCACCGTGATCCCGGTCTGCTTGGGGTTGCGCTTAGCGACGATCGACTGAGCTGCGATCTGATTTGTGACGGCGTGCATCTCGATTCGCGAGTCGTGCGGCTTGCCGCTTTGGTCAAGCGCGAGCGATTGGTTTTGATTACGGATCGGATTGAAGTCCCCAAAATGCGCGATCCGAATCTCGCGCGCGAGGGCGAAGGGTTTGGCGCGGTGCATGACGATGGCACGGCGCTTCGCTTGAGTGACGGCCGGCTCGCGGGAAGTTCGCTCAGCATGAATCGAGCTTTTCGCAATGCTCAATCGTTTGGGGCGTTGAGCCTGCTTGAGGCGGTCGCTGCGTGCACGCTGCGCCCTGCCCGGGTTCTTGGAATCGAGGCGGAACGGGGCACGTTTCGCGAGGGTGCCCGTGCTGATTTTGTGGTTCTCGATGCGGAAGGTGAAGTCTTGCAGACTTGGATTGCCGGGAAGCAGGTCTTTCGTCGAACAGGAAAAACCAAGTAAATTCAAGATGTTACTAATTTGAGAATTCGTTCTCAAATCATTCTTGAGAGCTCGGGTGCATCGCAAATTCACTTTCCAGAGGATCTCGAATTGCTCGCAGAATTCTTTCCCAGAAAAATCCACGCTCGATTTCGCGGTCGTCCTGGGTGCTCCGAAAAGCATCGGAGCCCGCATTCTGTGCGAGCCGGTTTGAGTCGATTTCTTTCGCAAACGGAAGTTCTCCCCAGAGAAGTTCCCCAAGTTCGCTGCGCAAGAAGGCGAGATTTTCGGGCTCACCGATTGCAAGCGGAAAATGCGTGTGTGAAATCAGAACTCCCGCGATGCAAAGTTCGTGCGCGCGTGCAGCTTCCAGGCAGGCGCGCGTGTGGTGGATCGCTCCGAGCGCGGCGCGCGTCACGAGCAAAATGGGCAAGCCGAGGATGCGCGCAAGGTCTGCCATGCTCCGCGTGTCATCGAAGGGTGAGAGCAGGCCGCCGGCGCTTTCAACGAGCAAAATTTCATGCCGCTTTTGAAGCTTCGCAAACGCATCGCGAACGCACGCGAGATCGACCTGCCGATTTTCAAATTTTGCAGCGACGTTCGGTGCGGCGGGAAGTGAAAACCGCAGCGGCGAAATGAGATCGAGAGAATCCTCGACTTGCGCAGCGTTGCGTAGCAACACCGAATCGTGTTGGTTGATTTCACCCTGCCCCATCGATTGCGACGCATCGATCGTGGCCGAGCGGACGCCGGTTTCGACGGGTTTCATCACGCCGACTTTTTGTCCGCGCTTGCGCAAACCTGCAGCGAGCGAACAAGTGGCGAAGGTTTTCCCAACGCCCGTGTCGGTGCCTGCGATAAAAAATCCGGTCGCCTTGCGCGTGCCCCTCATGATTCCGCCCGCCACGAGTCCAGGATGGCTTCAACCAGCGCGTCGATTTCACTTTCCGTATGCGTTGCCATCAACGTGAGGCGTAGCCGTGCGGTGCCACGCGGCACCGACGGATGTCGAATGCCTTGCGCAAAAAATCCGCGTTTGAGTAGCCGTTCGCAAAGCTTCATCGTTTTCGCATTTTCGCCGACAATCAGCGGCACGATTTGCGTTGTGCTCGGCGCGCTTGAAAATCCTGTTTCGGCAAGGCGTTGCCGCAGATACGCCGCATTAGCTTGCAGGCGTTCGCGTCGCCAGGGCTCCTTGCGCACGAGGTGTAGCGCTGCGCGTGCGGCTCCGACACTTCCTGGTGACAGTGCACAACTAAAGATAAAACTTCGCGCAGTATTGATCAGCCACTCGCGCACGGCTTGGGTGCAGGTGACGAATGCGCCAAACGAGCCGAGCGATTTTCCGAGCGTGCCAACGCGCAGATCGATTGCGCGCTCGATTGCTTCTCCAAAAAGTTCGGCACTCCCGCGCCCGTTTTTTCCGAGCGTGCCGACGCCATGTGCATCATCGAGAAGAACGAAGGCGCCATAGTGTTTTGCGACTTCGACGATGCGATCGAGAGGCGTCACGTCTCCGTCCATGCTGTATACGCCGTCGACGATCACGAAAATTTTGCTTGGCTTTTTCGTGCTCTGCGCAAGTTCGCGCAGGATCGCTTCGAGAGAAGTCGCGTCGGAGTGCGCGAATACATGCGTCGAGGCGCGCGCAAGGCGACAGGCATCGATGATCGAAGCGTGATTGAGCGAATCGGAAACGATTGCATCACCGGGCGAGGCGAGTGCCGTGATGACGCCGAGATTGGCCATGTAGCCGGTGTTGAAAACGAGTGCCGACTCGGTTCCAAAAAATTCGGCGAGTTCGCACTCGAGAGATTCATGGAGTGTGAGATTTCCCTGAATCAAGCGTGAGCCACCGGCGGCTGTGCCACATTCTTGTGTCGCCCGGGCATTGGCTTCGATCAAAGCGGGATGCGCGGCGAGATCGAGGTAGTTGCTTCCGGAAAAGATCAGAGCCGCGCGCCCGTCGATCTGCATTCGTACGCCCTGCAAGCCTTCGACTTGGCGCAGTTGGCGGTAAGTGCCCTCTTGCTTCAAAGCGGAAAGCGCTTCTTCCGCATAGGCATCGAGTGTTTTCGAAGGAGATTTCGCCATTTTACAAAACGGAAGGAATCCGGATCTCCTTTTTTACGAAGACGCGTTTGACACTTTTTCGTGTTTGCGACGAGGCGACTCGCGCAAGAGCTCGGGCTTGATCAGCGGCCCACTCCCGGCGATGTGGTAAGAGGGTTTGTTTGACTGCGTTTCGTCATAGAGCGCGTTGCCGGCGATTTCGAAGCCTGCGTCGCGAATACGACGATAGGTTTCTGCGACGGAGTCGCCGCGCGTTGTGAGATAGCCTTCCGCAAAGAGCGAATTCGCAATCCAGTAGGCGAGCGGTTCGAGCGCGCGCAGGTGTCCTTCGCGACCGGCGGCAGCGCGAATTTCGGCGCGCGGATTGACGAGGCGTGCCAGTGCGAGTACGCGCAGGCAATACTCTGGCGTAAGCGAGCCGCTGTCCTGCACGGGATTGCCCTCGATTGGAATCAGAAAATTGATGGGAATCGACGGCACTTCGAGTTCGCGAAGTCGATACACAATTTCGAGTACATCGTCGCGCGACTCGCCCATGCCCAGAATGAACCCGCTGCACGATTCGAGGCCTGCACGCTTTGCGGCAAGCAAAGTCGTCATGCGATCCGCATAGGAATGCGTACTACAAATTTTTGCGTAATTGGTTTCGCTGGTGTTGAGATTGTGATTCAAGCGGTCGAGTCCCGCTTCGGCCAGGATTCGCGCCGTGTCTTCGTCGACGAGTCCTGCAGAAAGGCAAGTTTCAAGCGGGTAGCGCGCTTTGATCGTGCGAATCACCGACGCAAACTTCTCGGCGCGTTCGCGTGAAAGGGCGCGCCCCGAAACGGCCATGCAGTAGCGCGAGGCGCCAGCACGGGCAGCCTTTTCCGCTTCTTGCAAGATGGATTCGTCATTTTTTTGTTTATAGGCCTGAAGGGGAGCCGTCGATACTTTGGATTGCGCGCAGTAGCCGCAATCTTCGGTGCAGGCGCCGTTTTGAACGTTGTTCAAAATTTGGACGAAAATCTTGTTGCCGTAATATTTTCGGCGCGGCACGGACGCCGCTTGGACGAGTGCGAGCAACTCGACGTCCACGCCTTCGAGAATCCAGCGCGCTTCGGCAAGCGTCGGTGCCTCATCACGCAGTGCTTTTTCGGCGAGCGCTGCATATCGTTCGAACATCTTCGTGCCCTTTCCAGACTTTCTTTTTCGGGGATTTGAGATTTGGCGCGGGCCAAAGCTAGTCGGCTTGCAAGGAAGCTGTCAACTTTCCCAAAAACGCGAGGTGACGGACGAGAACGCGAGGAAACCTCGGGAGACCAATCGTTAACTATCGGATATTTCAAGGTTTTTCTGCCTACACACCTTTGACAGCCTCGGAAGGCGCCGCTAGTTTGTTTGCCCTATGTCGAAGTCTTCTTCGCCCAACCCTGTTTTTGCCGATGCGCTCGAGCGGATTCGTGCGGAGCGCGATCGAGTCGAAGCAGCCATGCGTGCGCAGCTCGCATGCGACAGTGATCTCATTCGGACTATTGGGGAACACCTGCTTTCCTCGGGTGGAAAACGAATTCGCCCAGCTCTCGTCATTTGGACCGCCAGGCTCCACGGCTATAGCGGACCGCGTCAGATTCAAGTCGCTGCGGCGCTCGAGTTCATTCACGCCGCGACACTTTTGCACGACGACGTCGTGGATGGTTCGGAGCTGCGCCGCGGACACGCTGCGGCCCACGCGCTCTGGGGCAATCGCCGCGCGATCCTCGTCGGAGATTATTTCTATGCATGTGCTTCGCGACTCATCGTCGAAGACGGCGACTTCGGCGTGCTTCGCGTTTTTTCGGATACGATTGGCGGCATGGCGCAAGGCGAGTTGATTCAGCTGCAACAAAGTTTTCAACCGGAAATTTCCGAAGCGCAATACTATCAGGTCATCCAACACAAAACTGCGACGCTTCTTTCTGCAGCATGCGAGATTGGCGCCATCGTTTCTGGAGTCGGAAAAGCGGCAATTCAGATTTCTGCCGAATATGGCCAACAATTGGGTTTGGCGTTCCAGATTCGCGACGACGCGCTTGATTACGTTGCAGGCGAAGAGGTGCTCGGCAAACCCCGCTTTACGGATTTGCACGAAGGGAAAGTCACGCTGCCGCTGATCTTTGCGCTCGAACGTGCGACTCCGGCGGAACGTGAAAAAATTACGACCGTACTCAAAACTGCGTCGGCAAACGCCATGAACGAACTCGTCAATCCCGATGCGCTCGTCGCAAAAGAAGCGATCGACTTTTCGGCTGTACTCGAGATCCTCGAAGTGCATCGCTGCATCGCGGATGCGGATGCGCGCGCATACGAACACGCTCAAAAAGCAAAGCAAATCCTCGAGAATTTTTCCGACGGAGAATCGAAGCGCGCACTCCTGGCTGCTGCCGATTTTTCTGTTCAGCGCGGTTACTGAATGCCGTGTATCGCTCGCCTTGCCCCGCTGGTCCCGGGGAAACAACCATGCAAAACCAAACGAACTCGCTACGACGAGTCTTCCTGAGCCTTTTTCTGATTTTTGGAATCGTGCTCGGGATGGCCGCCCCCTCCGCATTTGCGGCAAAAGGCAAGCAACTCACGGGAGTCGTCAACATCAACACGGCCACTTCCGAGGAGTTGCAGCTTTTGCCCGGTGTCGGAGAGAGCCGCGCCAAGTTGATCCTCGAAGAACGCACGCGCCGCGGTGGCTTCAAGCACGTCGAGGATTTGCTCGTGATCAAGGGCATTGGCGAAAAGGGGCTCACAAAGCTTAAGCCCTACCTCGCGCTCGAGGGCAAAACGACCGCGAAGCAGGAGTAACGCGGGGTCTGCGTTTCGAGAAATGAAAGTCGAGAAGAGCATGGCCTCGAGCGGGATCGTTCGAGGCCATGTTTCGTGGGAAGAGTCTCGCTCAAAAAACCAAATCGAGGGTGGGGCTTGCTTCGATCCGCAGCGCGTTTGCTTTGACCGCTGTCTGCGGTTGGTGCTAGTTTTCTTTTCCTTCGCGCCAGCGAGAGAGCAAATCGCGCGTTTGCGCAAGAAAGTCACAAAACATTTGAAACGAGATTCGGGAAAAATCGCGCCCCGTTGCGCCCCGAATTGGGCTGATCGATCGGGTGATCCGATTGCACGAGACAGGAGGAAGTGTCATGGCGCAGAGTCAAATCGAGAAAATTCACGCACGCGAGATTATGGATTCGCGCGGCAATCCCACGTTGGAAGTCGATCTCTATACTTCCGACGGATCACGCGGTCGCGCGGCGGTGCCGTCGGGTGCTTCGACTGGCTCGCGCGAAGCGCTCGAACTTCGCGACAAAGATCCCAAGCGCTATCTCGGGAAGGGCGTGCGCACGGCGGTCGACAATGTGAATTCGATTCTCGCCAAAGCGATTGTCGGTGAAAAACTCGGCGGTCTCGATGAGCAAGCGGCGCTCGATCAAAAACTGATCGCGCTTGACGGTACGGAAACCAAATCGAAATTCGGCGCGAATGCACTTCTTGGTGTATCGCTCGCAGCAGCGCATGCCGCCGCGGCCTCCGCGAAACTTCCGTTGTATCGCTTTCTCGGTGGTGAGCAAGCTACGACGTTGCCGGCGCCGATGATGAACGTGCTCAACGGCGGTGCGCACGCCGACAACAACGTCGACATCCAAGAGTTCATGCTCTTTCCGCTCGGTGCGTCCTCGTTTTCGGAAGCGCTGCGTTGGGGCGCGGAAGTCTTCCATACACTGAAGTCGGTACTCAAGAAAAAGGGCTATACGACTTCCGTCGGTGATGAAGGTGGTTTTGCACCCAATCTCGGCAGCAATCGCGAAGCACTCGACTTGATCGTGCAAGCGATCGAGCAGGCGGGCTATCGGCCGGGCGCCGAGATTGCGATCGCGCTCGATTCTGCGGCGAGCGAGTTTTATAAGGATGGCAAGTATCGGCTTGAAGCCGAGGGTGTGACGAAGAGTTCCGAAGAGATGGTCGAGTTTTATTCGAGCTGGATTGCCGAGTATCCGATCGTGTCGATCGAAGACGGGCTTGACGAGAGCGACTGGGCGGGTTGGAAGAAACTCACCGATGCGCTCGGCAAGAAAGTGCAACTCGTCGGTGACGATCTCTTTGTGACGAATCCCAAAATTTTGAAGCGCGGCATCGACGAAGGAATCGCGAATTCGATTTTGATCAAGGTGAATCAGATTGGGACTTTGACGGAAACGCTCGAAGCCGTGCGCATGGCGCAAAAGGCCGGCTACTCGGCGGTGATCTCGCATCGCTCGGGTGAAACCGAAGACACGACGATCGCGGATCTCGCGGTGGCGACGGGCGCGGGCCAAATCAAGACCGGTTCGCTTTGCCGCACCGATCGCATCTGCAAATACAATCAACTGCTGCGCATCGAGGAAGAACTCGGTGCGCGTGCGCGTTATGCGGGACGCAGCACCGTGCGCAGCGGATCGAAAGCGTGAAAATCGCATCCGACAAAAAAAAGTGTCGACGAAGTGCGCGCGTGCTGGCGCTTTTTGGCAGAATGTTTCTCGTGGCGACTGTTCTTTTGGGTGCACATCTTGCGAGTGCTTACATCCCGAAAATCACCAAAATTCGAAGTGCCATTGCGAGTGCCAATCAGCGCGGTGCACGCAATACAGGGCTACGTCTGCAAGTCGCTCTTTTCTCGGGTTCTTTCGATGACGCAGGCACGCTTTCTTCCGACGGGAAAACGCTTCTTGCCAAAGGCGAACTCGAGACGCTGCCGAGTGGCCTGGCACGGATCGAGCTTCGCGGCACGCAAGGCCAAGTCGAGCGACATCTGATGCGTGGTGCCGAATATCTTGCGTCGCGAAACGGTGTACGTCTCGACGATCCGCGCCCGCTGCTCTTTCCTGCATTCTTGCTTCAGGCGAGCGATGGCAATTTGCTTGCGAGCAATCTGGCTTCCCTCAAGATTGCACACGAAAAAGTGTCACTTGGGTTGCGCGCAGATCGGGATTGCTATGTGCTTGGCGAGCGCGCGCGCGGTGCATCCGATGCGGGCGTACCTCCTACGCAAGCATCGTTCTGGGTCGACATGAATGGCTTCTACGCCGTCGCGCTCGATCTTGCCTCGGGAGCGCGTTATCGCTTCGGGCCGTTCACTTCGTTTCAGGGTGTGCAACTTCCGCAATGGATTTCGATCGAAAAGCCGGGAATGGCAACGCTTCTCCTGGAAGTCCAAGGCGCGGCAAAGACGACGCTCCCCGCGGCTGCATTTCAAGCGGGGTGGATCGACGAACAAACGCGTCTCGTGCCGGCCAATTGATTCAGGAGCTCCTGATCCCATCTGTCCCGTAAACGCGAGTTGACTTCTCACCGACGGAAAACACCAGATCGGATTTGCGAAAGTACTCAAAAACGGAATGGATTAGAGGCTTCTTAACACTTGGATGCGTAGCATCTACGTCTTTTCGAGGTTTACCCTTGCGTAGCGTCGAAAGCTCTCGCCAGATCTTTTGCTCTCGATCTCGTCGTTTTGCGCATCAACATTCTTTTTCTTTCCGAAAGCAAAGGGTTCTCTGTGGGGCAGGCTTTTCCTGTTGCGGCGAGGGGGTTTTGGTAGAGGACTTTGCGAATTGGAATCGTGCCGATTTTGGGGCAGTATTGGCCCTGTTTGGAAAGATTGGGATTTCGCGGATGGAGCCAATCGATGAGTGAGAAAAAACACGAGCAAGCCTTGCAACACGAAAAAGAGTCATCGCTCGATGTCGTTGGCATCGGGAGCATGGTGGTCGATCGCCTGCATCGTTGTTCGCAGATTCTTGCAACCGATCAAAAAGGCATTTTGCGCAGCGTCGAGGGTCAAGGCCCAGTGCGCATTTCCGTCGGTGGCGTCGTGCTGAGTCACTTGGGCTGGGCGGCAGCGCTCGGGCTGCGTACGGGGATTTTCGGCAAGCAAGCCGACGACGGAAATGGTCGTTTCTTGCGTGGCGCCATGGATCGTTTGGGCATGGAACAAAATCTTACGCTCGATGGCTCGGCAACTTCCCTCTCGGAAGTTTTCGTCGACGATGCAGGCGGCCGCGCTGTCTACATGGCGCCGGGTGCTACGGCCGAGATTACCGTCGATGATTTGCATCAAAACCACACGGAATTTTTGCAGTGTGCGGCGCGGCTTACGACGGAGATTTCGCAACTTCCGCTCGATGTCGCTCTCGAAGCTTTGCATCTTGCGCGGGCCGCTGGTCTCGAAACCGTGGTCGATCTCGATGTGCCGTTTGCCGATGCCGTTCCCAAGCTCGGAGACGAAGAAACATTCTACAAAGTTTTGCGTAGCGCCACTTTGATCAAGCCGTCAAAGAGTGCAGCCCGGAAGCTTCTCGGTGACGAAAACGCGGATGCCCTTGCGCTTGCCGAGGCCATGCAAAAGCAGTTTGGTAGTGATGTCGTCGTGACCGATGGCGCAGCAGGTTGCGCGATTGCCGCCAAAGATTTTTCGGGCGCGGTGCCGGCATATCCCGCGAAAGTTCTCGATTCGTCGGGTGCGGGTGATGCCTTCCTCGGAGGCTTGCTCGCTGGCCTACACCATCAATTGTCATGGATCGATGCGGCGAAGCTTGCCAACGCTTGCGGTGCGGCGTGCGTTGAACAGCTTGGAGCGTTCCCGCACGATGCGCTCGTCGTGCGTGCGCGGGTGATTGAGCTTTACGACGGTGCGCCTTTTGCGATGGCACCTGCACGCGAAAAAGAATTGGAGGAGGCGCCTCATCACGAAGCCGCGTCCACGGTTGCGACGATTGCCGAAGAGCTTGTCGCTTTGCGGTGTCGGATCGACACGGAGGCGTTCGATCGCGCAATCGACGTGATTCTTGAGGCCGAGCGCAGTGGGGGCCGCGTGCATGTGACGGGCATTGGAAAACCGGAACACGTCGCGGCGTATATGGCGTCGCTGCTCGCATCGACGGGCACGCCCGCCACTTTCCTGCACGGCACCGAAGCCGTGCACGGCAGCGCTGGGCAAGTCGTGTCGGGAGATGTCGTGATTGCGATCAGCAACAGCGGCGAAACCCAGGAATTGCTTGCGGCTGTGCGTGCCGTGAAGGCGCTCGGAGGGAAAATCATCGCCGTCACTGGCAAATGCAACTCGTCGCTCGCCGGCCTTGCCGAAGTGGTGCTCGACGCCGGTGTTGCGCGCGAAGGCGGCGGACTTGGCTTTGCGCCGCGCGCGAGCATCGTCGCCGCAATTACCGTGCTTGGTGCGCTTGCCGCCGCCCTCGAAGCGCGCCGCGGCTTCACGCGCGCCCAGTATCATGCGCGCCATCCCGCCGGCAAACTTGGCGAGATCAGCCGCCCTTCTGAAAGGCAAGAATCTTCCACGCCCAAGTGCGACGTCGGTTGACGACTTTCGCGTCGCGTTCTACGGTTCGCTCCGGTTTGGGGGCTGTAGCTCAGCTGGGAGAGCGCCTCGTTCGCAATGAGGAGGTCGTCGGTTCGATCCCGATCAGCTCCACCAAACTTTCCTTCCATCATCTCTGCGTTTTCCCTGCTCCGTTCCTCGCTATTCGTTGAGTCCGTTATCCCGTTCGTTGCATCATTCGATCGTCGGGCGGGAGATTTTTGTGAATTTCTGAAGGCTGGATGACACAATTTTGTTACGAGATGCTCGGAAGCGTTACGCAACCGATGGCACAAAAATATTCTCAACATCACAAACGATGAGCGAACAGTTTGCTTTCAATCCGTTACAGGGGATCGCGGCGGGCAAGATCGAACTGACGGAGGACATGATTGTGCGCTCGCGTTCGAAGTGACCCAAAATTTGGAGTCATCACTTCATCGAGTCGAAAAGGTTCGTAACAAAATGAAATTTACAAACACTCAGAGCATCCCCCGCGCCGTAGATTGGTCGGCAGGCGTGTTTTTCTGCTTTGCGGTGGTTGGACTTCCCGTCGCGCTGATTGCGCGAGGCGTTGGTTGCGGCTGGCTGGATGCGCTGAAGATCGCCGGTGTAACAATGCTCGGTTTGCCACCCGTGTCGAAGTAGCCGACGCGTTCTTCGCGAAGCAACTCCTTGGCGCCCGTCGTGATCGCGAACACCGGCGTAAAGTCGAGCACCATCGTTCACGAAATCGTCATGATATTGTTCTTCGACCTATCGCGTGTGGTCACGAGCACCACCGGCCCCGGTTCGATCAACGTAAACGCCTGGCTCAGTTGCAATCGACGCACATCAATATCTTCACCGCATTGATTACCGCCAGCCGCCCGGGATGGTGAGAAGAAGTCTTTGGCCAGATCGGTTTTTTTCAGGAATCAAATCGACTAAGGATTTTGCAGCATTGGCAAAAGGCAAACGTGGAATTCCGGGAACTTGACGAACACGATTGAGTGTCACTAGATCCGACGTTGGGATAGCAGAATCCTTCGTTAGAGTGACTGGGTAAACCGCGGTCCAGTTTGCATGGCAGGTCGAAAGCGATTTCTCGGCCATCACTTTGTCGTCGAACAATTTTTTGGCAACAAAGTGATAGAGAAAAATTTTAAGAAACCAAGAGGATTTTTCCGCTGTTTCTCCAGACCCAAAAGAAGACATCAGCACAAAGCGACTCACTTTTGCGTCGTTGATTGCGGAAATGATCTTGGGCAGAGTTCTCTGTTGCAAATTCGTGCCTTTGCAGAAAACACGTAAGCTTGGGCGTGCGCCAAGACACGATACAACTGCGTCCGCTCCCGTGAAGCAATCGCGCATCTCGCTCTGCTGCTCGATCGATCCTTGAGTAATCGTAAGCCCCTTGCGTTCTTTCAGCACACCAGGCCTACGCACAAATGCGACGACCTCATATCCCTTTGCCAATGCCTCCTCAACAACGAATTGGCCCGTGGTTCCGGTTGCTCCCAAAACGACAACTTTCATTTTTTCCCCTCCTGCGCAAGGAACCGCAATCGATTTCAATCCTTCATTGCATTTTTATAAGGGGCCTCAGATCAACTCCTCTTTCGAAATGTGAATTGCTATTCCACCGACGGAAAACATCAGCCCTAATTCGCGAAAAATAGAATGGATCCGAGGTTTCGCAAACTAGAAAGCCTCCGTCATCCTCACGAAATTTGGTCCATGGAAAATGAAAGGTTTCGAGTTCATGAGGGAGCCGCGGTTCCTCCGACCAAGGTTTTTGTTGTTTGCCCCGAAGCCAGAGGAAATCATTAACATTGTTGTGTATGTTGCTGCCGCCATAGCCGGACTTGCGCTAGAACAAAGGGTCTCGGTTGGTGTAGATCTCTCGATCTGTTTGTTTCATCACTTCCATCAGCTTTCCGGCGGGCAGTTTTTCCACTCGTCTAGGCGTTCGAAAAACCGCAGCGTTTCGGGAGCGGCGTTTTCCCGCAGATAGTTTTCGAAGAGTTTCTTGCGCGGGCACATTCGTTTTTCCGCGTACCAGCTCAGGGGGAAACGGACATCCTCGGCCTTGATCAAATCCGAGCGCACGGCGGCTTCGAGTTGGCTCACGAGAAAAAACGCGCGATCGAGTCGATCAATAATGTGTCGGTCCGTGTCGTCGCTGGCGTCCTTCTCCAAGGCGCTATAGACAGTCCGTACGTTGATCTTGACGGTTTTGCCGTTGATTTCGTAGTCGCGGCCCTCGTCGTCCCAGTCCATCATCTCCATGCCCTGCCACCCCTCGTCGGCCACCATCCGGCTCACCATTTCGGTCGCCCGCTCGGCCTGCTTCCAGCGCAGTTCGCGCGCGTCGTTGATGTTGCTCTGCCAGAGCTGGTAAATGCCGGTGAAGGCGGCGATCAGAGCACCGACGATGCCGATCAGCGTGACAAAAAATTCGAGGCGATTTTGCTTTTCATTCTCTGCGTTCATGGCGTTTTCTTCTCCCGGGAGATTCGTCGTTCTTGTCGGCGTGCGATCAAGCGCCGTGCCTACGGCAAGTCTTCGTCAAAATCCCGACCCGCAAGCCTTGAAGCCCAATGCGCCGCACGCTCGGAGCGATCTTCAATCCCGATGTGTGCGACGAAAAATTCTTCGAGGGCATTGCGCAGGGTTTCCTGTTTTTACGTCCAGGTGACATCGATCGGTGTCGGTCGATCGTCGTTGCGCTTTCCTCACAATACCAAGAAGAAAGAGCCTTCTTTGCGACCCATCATGTCGCATTCAGGCAGCCTTTTTCAAGACTTGTGTGCTTGCTATGCGCTTGCTTCCGCTCGGGAGGACACGGCGGAAGCAAGCGCGCATTTTTGCTATTTCGAATTCGGCGAGCAGCGCTTGGGAAGTATCCGTCGCAGGGAGTTGTCGCGCACGATGTAATGATGAAAGAGTGACGCCGCTGCGTGTATACCAATTAGGAAGTAGCCGAGCGTGCCAAGGTTTGCGTGGATCTCCTCGAGCTTCTCGGCAAGATCCTTGTTGGGCCCGATCAGCGCGGGGAGTTCGAGTCCGAAGAACGGAATCGGCTTGCCTTTGGCGCTCAGCACGAGCCAGCCCAGCACCGGCAACACGATCAGCGCCGCAAACAAAATCAGATGCACCGCTTCGGCGACAAAGCGCTGTGTAGCCGGAAGCGGCGGCGTGATCGGCGGCACACGAAAGAGAACGCGCGGCACGATCCGCACGAGAGTCAGGCCAAGCACCGTGAGGCCGAGCATGAAGTGCCACATTTTCATGGCTTCGCGTGCGTCGCTGCCCTTCGGATAGATTTCGCGCAATTCGATCAGCGCATACACGGCAATCATCAAGAAAAACGTCAGCCAGTGAATGGAAATGGAAAGTGGGTGGTAGCGCTCGTCGGTGCCTTGCGTCTTCATACTTCCTCCAAACTTCAAAAGCGAAATGCAAAAAGGAAAATCGACCACTCGCGGAAGGGGGGCTCCCTCGAGAAAATCAATCATGCATCAAAGGTGCCAACCGCGCACTCGAAAACGGCGTGCACGATGCGCCCAAAAGAGGAAGTGCGAGAAACAGCGCTGCCGCGCGAGTCCAAGAAGAATCTGCGACACATTTTGGATGAAGCTTTGGAGAAAGGAGGCCCGGATTGATTTTGCTTTGCGGTTGCGAGCTGATTTTCTACCGACGGAAATCATTCATTCTGGTTTGCGAAAGCACGCAAAAAGGAAACGGATCCGAGTTTTACATTAAAAAGTGTAGAGGCAAGATGTCCCGCTTTGGATGATGAGAGCGATCGCTTGCCGAGCGAAGAAGCCAAGCGCAGCTTTTTTCGCCGCGAAGCGAGCGATCTGCTCTCGCTCGTCTGCTCGCAGTGGATCCAAGAGTTTTGCTTTTGCGATGAGTCTCGAGCGCTCCTTTGTCGAGAACGAAAACGTGTCCTCGGGATTTGACTCCTCGCGGAGCTCGAGCGCTCGAGTAACTCATCTACAAAGCGCAAAGCACTTGCTGCCGGCGGGTGCGCCTAGGAGGGCTTTCCGATCCGCACGCGCCAGACTTCCGGCCCCGATTCGAGGTAGTCCCACGAAAATGCTTGGCCAAGTTCTGCTTGGAATTGATAGAAGAGCGGCTTTGGGTCGTGGTCGTTTACGAGCAGGAAGGATTCTCCGTCGGCAAGCTTGTGGAAGGTGCCGAAGATCCGCGGGTGGCGTTCGCGCGGAATAATGCTTCGCACATCGATAGTTTGTTCGGTGGCCATTTGAGTCTCCTTGGGGTTTGGGTGATTTCTCGAGAATCGATCGGGACAGAGCAGCTTCGTTCGAAACGCCACGAAGTGCGCCGCCGGTGATTCCGGGATGCCTTGGGCAGTCGACGTCGGCATGTCCAAGATTGAGTGCGAATCCGAGTTCTTCGTAATTCGAACCGAGAAAGTACTATATTGATTTGGAGCTTTTCGAACAAGGCCCGCTCCCGGAAATTTCAAAAAAGGCGTCGGTTCATCCGTCCGCAGCTCAAGGTCTTCGCGCTTTCCTCTCGGAAGAGTTGATGCGCAGTGATTCGCTCGGCTCACGCTCGGACGGGCGGCAGTCGCCTCGCCGCGTGTTCCGTTTTTTCGACAGGAGTTTGCGGCACGCAGGAAAGGATTTTATTCAACACCGAAAAGTGTTGCAAAGACAGATACTCACGAAACGCATCGAGCTGCAGGCCGTTTCGAGCTGCAGGAGTTGGGTGTGACAGTTTGGATGTGACAAAATGTGGCAGAGAAGAAGATGCTGCGTGAAAATCTGCTCGCCGCATCGTCTCCCTGCCACTTCGCAATCTTGCGTACCGCACTTTGGTGCCCCGTCGCGCGCGAGTTTTTCGTTTGGCAAAAAGCCGGAAAGCGAATGTGGCGCTGCATCCGCGAGGTGATTTTTTGAAACGCAACGAAACGGATTCGAACGCTCTCGGTTCGCCGCATTCCATGGCGGGCGGGATCTCCGTTTCGCCGTCGCTCGTGGAGAACATCGATCCGACGCAGGTGCCGCCGCGCCGCGCCCCCATCGACCTGCGCACAGTACACATTTGTGCGTTAACCGCCATTTTGGGTTTTGCCGCCGCCATCATCGCATTCTTGTTGACGGAGTTGATCTCCGCGATCACCAACCTCGCCTTCTACGGTCGTTTCTCGTTTGCAAGTGCAAGTCCGGCCGCGGCCGTTCCTCGACTCGGGCTTTGGGTTCTGCCGATTCCCATCGTCGGTGCGCTGCTGATCGGCGTGATGGCGCGCTATGGATCGAAAGCCATTCGTGGGCACGGCATTCCGGAGGCGATGGAACAGGTGCTTACGAATCGCAGTCGAATCCCGGCGCGCGTCACCATTCTGAAGCCGCTTTCGTCGGCGATCGCGATCGGGACGGGCGGACCTTTTGGCGCCGAAGGCCCGATCATCGCGACGGGCGGTGCGTTGGGTTCGCTGCTTGGGCAATGGATGCCCTGCAGTCCCGCCGAGCGAAAGACGCTTCTTGCCGCCGGTGCCGCCGCCGGTATGGCCGCCACCTTTGGAAGCCCGGTTTCCGCCGTGCTGCTCGCCGTGGAGCTTTTGCTCTTCGAGTATCGAGCGCGATCGATCATTCCCGTTGCGATCGCAGCGACGGCAGCGACGGGTCTGCGGATCGCTTTGCACGGCGCCGAGCCGGTGTTTGGCATGTCCGCGATTCGCCCGGTTTCGCTGAGTGCGCTTTTCTTTTATGTGACGCTCGGTGGTGTTATGGGAATCGTCGCAGCGGCGGTGACGCGCGTGGTGTATCGGATCGAAGACCTTTTTGAAAAGCTTCCCGTTCACTGGATGTGGTGGCCTGCACTGGGTTCGGTGGTCGTCGGAATCGTCGGCTATTTTGCGCCGGATACGCTCGGTGTCGGCTACTACAACATCTCGGCCATCCTTGCGAACGATCTCCCTCTGAAGGCAGTCGCCTTTCTTTGTACCATGAAGTTTCTCTCGTGGTCGATTGCGCTCGGGAGCGGCACTTCTGGCGGAACGCTGGCTCCGCTCTTCACGATAGGAGGCGGAATCGGCGCGCTCGTCGGAGGAGCCGCCGCGACACTCTTGCCTACGGGCGGAATCGATCTTCGCGTGGCAGCCCTCGTTGGAATGGCGGCGCTTTTTGCGGGGGCGTCGCGTGCGTTTCTGGCCTCGGCCGTTTTTGCCTTTGAAACGACGCTGCAGCCGATGGCGCTTTTGCCTCTGCTTGGTGGTTGTGCCGCTGCGTACTTGGTGTCGTCGCTCGTCATGCGCAACACCATCATGACCGAGAAGATCGTGCGCCGCGGTGTGGCAGCGCCAAGCGATTATGCAACCGATCCGCTCGATCATCTGCTCGTCCGCGATGTGGCCTCACCCCGCGTCGTCACGCTTGCGAGTACGCAGCCCGTTCGCGAGGTGCAAGAATGGATCGCGTCGGGCGTCAAGGGCAGCTCGCATCAAGGCTTTCCGGTGGTTAAGGAATCGGGAGTTCTCGTCGGTGTGCTTACGCGGCGGGATCTTCTCGCGCATGCTCAGCAAGACGCGCAGGTCGGCGATCTCGTCGCGCAGTTACCGAAATTTGTGTATTCCGATTGCACGGTTCGTCAAGCCGCGGAGCACATGGTCAATCACGACGTCGGACGTTTGCCGGTCGTCAGCCGCGAGAGCAATCGGATCGTCGGGATCATCACCCGAAGCGACATTCTTTCTTCCTATCGCACGCGCATCGAGGAACAAGTGCGCGAAGCACCGTCGCGAAGTTTTTCGCGACGTAAACACACTCCTGCGTCACTTGACACCGACGGAAAAGATATTTCGTAATGGATGCGCAGCCTTGTGCTGCGCTGAGGGAGTCTCTGATTTATTTCGTTTTATGAATGCTGGTTGATTTTCCACCGACGGGAAGCATCAACCCTGATTTACGAAAATGTTCGAAAAATGGAATTGATCAGAGACTTCTTAGCGGTTCGTGTCATGCAAGCTCGAATTTTTTTCGGTCGAAGAGATGCCGAAAAACAGTCGGGGAAACATGGAGGTGCGGCGATGGCCAGGAAGAACACCAAATCCTATTGGCTGTGGATTGCTGCGATTGCAAGTTTTCTGGTCATGGGCGCACCCTATTGGGCCTTGCCCTATCACCGACTCAACTTGCCCGATGCGCTTCTGCATTTCGGCTTGCTTGCGGTGATCGTTCCGGCGGTGCTGCTCGTGCAGTTCGGCATTGCATCGTTCTGGAGAGTCACTTGCGTGCTCGCTTTCTCGGTCGTCGCCGTGGTCTTATCGCGCGTTGTCTTCGACGGAGTGCAAGATCCGACCTCGCACAACTTGTGGCCGTTTGAAGTGGGCATTGCCTTCCTGATTGCCTTTCCTTGTGCGCTTGGCGGCGCGTCTGTGGGATACGTTCTCTTGCGCGCAATTCAAAAAGCTTCGGGAAATTTTCCGCGAGACAAGGAGCTTGCTTCGCCGGGGCGTTTGCCCCGCTCGCCAGGAGTGCGAACTCTGCTTGCGAGCATTGCCTTGGGTGTCGTCGGCACGGCCCCGCTTTTGCTCTACATTGCTTTTGGTCCTGCCGACGGCAATCCGATCGGGCTTGGCCTTTTGGCGATGCTTGCCGTTCCCGTCGGTGTCGTTGGCGCAGGGCTGGGTTT
>JADFDR010000109.1 GCA_018262735.1 Geobacter sp. | reverse complement strand
GTTGCAATTTTTCCGTTTGCGGCGGCGACATGTGGAATCAGAGCTTCGAGATAACCAAGCGCCGATTGGGGCGGCGTGTCGCGTCCATCGAGAAAAGCATGAACGATTGGCGTCAAACCAAGTCGTCCGAAGAAGTCAAGTAACGCATAAAGGTGTTGCTGGTGACTGTGCACTCCACCGTCGGAAACAAGGCCGATCAAGTGCAGTTTTCCGCCACTGCTCCGAAGCGCTTCGAGGAAAGTGCGAATTGCCGGCAACCGATCTATCTCACCGTTCGCGAGAGATTTCGAGATGCGCGTCAAATCTTGATCGATGATGCGTCCTGCACCCATCGTCATATGACCGACTTCCGAGTTGCCCATTTGTCCGGGAGGTAAACCAACGGCTTCGCCCGAAGTTTCGAGTGCAGCGTGTGGATAGTTCTGCGTGATCTGATCAAAGAACGGTGTATGGGCAAGTGTGGTAGCGTCGCTGGCACCCCGATCGCCGATTCCAAAACCATCGAGCACGACGAGCATGACAGGTCGATTCATTGCATTTGGCTCCGTGGAGTTTCTTCAACGAGTTTGAGTTCCAACGTCGGTGCATCGTCCCAAAGACGTTCGAGGTCATAGTGCTTGCGAGCTTCCGCTTGGAAGACGTGCACAATGACGTCGTCAAAGTCGATCAAGATCCAGCGCCCCTCTGCGTAGCCTTCGACTCCAAGTGGTTTTTCTCCGACCTTTGTGAGTGCTTCACGAATTGCATCGGCAATTGCGCGTGCGTGTCGATCCGAAGTTCCCGTGACAAGCAAAAAACAATTGGCAAACGAAGAGAGCGCGTGGACGTCGAGTGCGACGAGATCAAGGCCGCGCTTGTCGGCGGCGGCCTGAGCGATTCGTTGCGTTTTTTCGGTGGAAGAAAGGGATGTTTGCGTCAATCGTTTTTCCTTGTTGGTTGACTTTGCTTTAAGTCAATTGGGATCAAGCTCAGCGGTACAGCCCGCTTTGCACAATGGTTTCACGAATCGATTCCGGAAGCAAAGACTGCACGGAGTCACCCCGTCGCAGCCGCGAGCGAATCTCCGTCGCCGAGATCGCGAGCGCCGGAATTTCGAGGAGTTCGATTTTGGCTTGCGTCGCGCGGTGTCGCGCGATTTTTCCGTCGCTGGACAAGTCGATCTTTCCCATGAGGCAGCGTGGCAGATTTTCTGCGAGCGTGGCGTTGGTGAGCGGAGGACGCGTCATGACAGCAAAATCTGCAAATGCGAACAAACGCTCTGGCGTTTTCCACGTATCGAGGTCGCGAAATGCGTCGAGCCCCAAGAGAAACACCAAACGTCGATCGTCAAATTTGCGACTCAAAATTTCGAGCGTATCGACGGAGTACGAAGGGCCTGTGCGCTCGAGTTCGAGAGGATCGACTTCAAAACGCGAATCGTTGCGGATGGCCTCACGCAACCAAGCGAGGCGTTGCGCCGCCGGTGCGATGGGCAAATTTTCTTTGTGCGGTGGGATTGCACAAGGCACGAAGAAAATTTTTTCGAGATCAAGTCGGTCTGCGGCTTCCTGAGCAGCGCGCAAATGTCCGAGATGTACGGGATTGAACGTGCCACCCATCACTCCAATGTGTCGGGTAGGACGCTGTTCTCTTGCGTGCGTGCTCGCGCAGCCATATTGCGAAGATTCGCTCATTCTCGAATCTGACCTTCTCCATAGAGTACAAACTTAAGTGTCGTGAGTCCTTCGAGGCCCATGGGTCCGTAGGCGTGGAGTTTTGAGGTGGAAACACCGATTTCGGCACCAAGGCCGAGTTGAAATCCGTCAGAAAATCCTGTAGCGCAATTCACACCGACGGTGGAAGAGTTGACGCGGCGAATCCAAGTCTGCGCGGATGCATAGTTTTCGGTCACGATATTGTCGGTATGGTTTGAGCCGTAGCGTTCGATGTGCGCGATTGCAGTATCGAGCGAGTCGACGACGCGCACAGCGAGGATGCGATCGAGATACTCGGCAGCCCAATCGGCCTCCGTCGCAGGTTTGGCATGTACGAAAATTTCGCACGTCGTTGTACAGCCGCGAATTTCGACACTCTCCTCGCGGAGATCTTCGAGGACTTGCGGTAGCAAACGTCGTGCTGCATCGCGATGTACGAGCAACGTTTCGAGACCGTTGCAGTATGCCATTTGGCGAATCTTCGAGTTGTGTACGAGCTTGCGCGCCATGGCAAGATCTGCCGAGGCGTCGAGGAAGAGGTGACACACTCCGGCGTCATGTTTGATGACCGGAATACGCGAATCTTGGGAAACCTTGCGAATGAGTTCGGGCCCGCCGCGCGGAATGATCAGATCGATGTAGGAATCGGCCTTGAGCAGCACGTCGATGGCCGCACGATCCGTCATCGGGATCAATGTGATCGCGGCTTCGGGGATTCCCACTTCACGTGCCGCTGTACGCAATGCTTCCGCAAGCGCGCGGTTGGCGCGAATCGCTTCCGAACCGCCACGCAAGATGGCGGCGTTGCCAGCCTTGAGACAAAGGGCTGCGGCATCGACGGTGACATTGGGGCGCGATTCATAAATGATGCCGATGACTCCAAGGGGAATTCGCATCTGACCGACACGCAATCCGTTCGGACGTACACGAATTCCTGTCACTTGGCCGATGGGATCGGGAAATGCCGCGATATCGCGAAGCCCATGAATCATGTCACGCCAGCGTGCATCGCTGAGTTCGAGACGTTTCAAAAGAGGTGCAGCAACTCCATGCTTCTGCGCGTCGTCGATATCTTCGCGATTGGCCTTCAAGATCGCCGTGCGTGAGGCCTCGAGCTTGTCGATGGCCGCGAAGCACCAATCCTGTTTTTGCGTGAAGGAAAGATTTGCGGTTGCACGCGAAGCTTCTCGGGCGTTTCGCGCCAGTTCCAGAATTTCGGTTTCGAGATTGGCGTTCATTTCAACTCCAGAAGTTTCAAGCTCGCTCTCTTTTTTGTGTCACCACGAGATTGTCGCGATGGATCACTTCGTCGCCGTTCGAATATCCTAGCACCTGCACGATGGCCTCGGCTTTTACGCCGCAGAGTTTGGCGACCTCGGTGCTTGCGTAACTCGTGAGTCCGCGTGCGAGTTCGGCACCGTCGAGATCGACGCAGCTTACGGAATCGCCGATTCCAAAATGGCCTTCGATCTGGCGAATGCCAGCCGGCAGCAAGCTGCGTCCGTTTTGCACGATGGCTTTGGCGGCACCGGCGTCGATCACGATTTTTCCGCGTGGGCGTGCCATGAACGTGAGCCAGTGTTTGCGACTGCTCATTCGTTCTCCGTCGCGAATCAAAGTTCCAATCGGTTCACCGGCGGCAACGCGCAAGAGCACTTGAGGGACTGCGCCACTGCAGATCACGGTGGCTGCGCCGGAGTGTGCGGCTTTGGTTGCGGCTTCGAGTTTCGTGATCATTCCGCCGCGTCCGTAGGCGCTTCCCGAATCGCAGGCGACAGCTCGGATCTTGTCGTCGATCTTGGCGACTTCCTCAAAGAGTGGAGGTTTTGGTTTACCAGGTTCGGGCTTGGCGTGATACAGCCCCTCGACGTCGGTCATCAGAATCAGCAAGTCGGCACCGACGACGCTCACGATTGCGGCCGAAAGGTTGTCGTTGTCGCCAAAGCGAATTTCCTCGGTGGCGACGGTGTCGTTTTCATTCACGATGGGGATTGCACCGAGCTTCAAGAGTTCGAGCAAAGTGTGTCGTGCATTGATGAAGCGTTCGCGATTTTCGAGGTCGGTGCGAGTGACAAGAATTTGTGACACGATGCGGCCATGATCCGAAAAATTACGTCGGTAAAGTTGCATCACCTCGATTTGTCCGACGGCCGCTGCGGCCTGTTTTTCGGGGATCGAACGTCCAGGATGGGACCAACCGAGCGCGTGACTTCCCGCAGCGACGGCTCCCGAAGAAACGATGACGATTTCACGACCTTCGCTTAACAATTGGCTGGCTTGTGCAGCGATTTCTGCAAAAAAAGATTCACGCAGTTTCCCGCGATCGGTGAGCACGCTGCTGCCGATTTTGACGACGATGCGTCGTGCATTGCGTGCCAAGGTGCGCGGCACGAAAGTTTTTTTCGCTTCGCTGCTCACACGTTTCCCTTTTCTGGAGCCGTATCCGTTACGGCTTCATTTTCGCTGTCTTCGCCAGATTCGTATTGGAAAAAATTTTTCTTGGTCGTGTCGGAGGCGTTTTCCCTGGCACGAAGTTCGGCATCTGCTTCGCCCAAAGTTTGAACGATCGTGTGAATCAACTCCGACATCCCTTGCCCTGTTGCTCCGGAAATTCGTAACACCGGATTGCCCGTCTTGCGAAATTTCGCTTCGAGTTTTTTGAGATCGGTTTCAGGTGAAAGCAAATCTGCTTTGTTGAGCACGATGATTTCTTTGCGATCGAGAAGTTCGGTTTGATACAGACCAAGTTCACGCCGAATCGTTTGGTAGTCCTCCCAGAGATCCCGCTCTTCAAAAAGCCAACCACCGAGATCGAGCAAGTGCACCAAAATGCGCGTGCGCTCGATGTGCCGCAAGAACTGATCGCCAAGCCCCGCTCCCTCGCTTGCTCCCTCGATCAGGCCCGGAATATCGGCCGCAACAAAACGCTGATCGCCAAATTCGACGACACCGAGTGAGGGGTGCAACGTCGTGAAGGGATAGTTTGCGACGCGTGGTTTTGCAGCGGAAATTTGACCGAGAAGCGTCGACTTTCCGGCGTTGGGCAGTCCAATGAAACCCACGTCGGCAATCAACTTGAGCGTAAGGCGTAGGTGCCGGTACTCGCCTTCGCGTCCGGGGAGTGAAAAATCCGGTGCTTGGCGCGTGGAGGTCTTGAAGCGCGTATTTCCAAAGCCGCCGTTTCCTCCACGAGCAGCAGTGAATTCTTGGCCGTGTGCTGTGAGATCGGTGAGTTGTTCTTCGGAATCCGCGTCTTCGATGACGGTCCCAATTGGAACACGCAAAACGATTGAGTGGCCATTTGCGCCTTGGCGGTTATTGGCCTCGCCGGGCTTGCCGTCTTCCGCGCAGATTGCTTGCCGAAAACGTGGGTCTTGCAGGCTGGAGAGTCCGCGGTCTGCAACCAGGATGACATCGCCACCACGTCCACCGTCGCCACCGTCAGGTCCACCGTTCGGGATGTACTTTTCGCGACGAAAATGACGGGAACCGTGTCCGCCGCTTCCGCCGCGAACTGTGATCATCATCTCGTCGTGAAAGGCATCCTCGGTGTTCATCCAAGTCTCGGTGCAGATTTTTGCATTGCCGTTGTTTTCAACGAATCCGTACGGCCGCAAGTGTACGCTGCACAAAAAGAAAACAAGAGACGGTTCTTACGCATACGTCTCGTGTGCGCTTGCGTCTCGCTTACGTTGAGATTTGTTTCGAGAGAAAGACTGCAGAAAGTTTTCGATTCCGAAGAGATCTCACCGCAGTGTTACACAACGCTTAGGCGTCGAGAGCCTTTACGATTGCGACGGTTCGGCCCTTGGCGCGGCCGTAGTCTACGACGCCATCACAAAGCGCAAAAAGCGTGAAGTCGCGACCCAAACCGACGTTGCGACCCGGGTAAATTTTGGTCCCAAGCTGGCGTACGAGAATCGAGCCCGCCGACACCACTTGTCCGCCATAGACTTTCATTCCGCGTCGCTGGCCTCGACTGTCGCGACCGTTGCGTGAACTACCCTGACCTTTTTTATGAGCCATGACTGAACCTTAGCCTTCAATTTTGTCGATTCGGATCTCGGTGAAGTACTGTCGGTGACCTTGGCGGCGGCGATAACCCTTGCGACGTTTCTTTTTGAAAAGCGTCACTTTGGGCGCGCGTGCCTGCTTGGTAATGGTTGCCAATACTTTGGCACCATCGACGAGCGGCATACCCACACGCGGGCTGCCTTCGTTCGAAATCAACAACACTTCGGAAAGCTCGACGCGCTCTCCGACTTCACCTTCAATTTTTTCTATCCGGACGGACTGTTCAGGTTCTACCCGAACTTGTTTTCCGCCGGTACGAACTACCGCGTACATCGAAACC
>JADFDR010000108.1 GCA_018262735.1 Geobacter sp. | reverse complement strand
AAAACGTGAAGCGTCTGCCCCAGGCGGATCGCGAAATCCGTCGCAATTTTCGCAGCCATTTTCGAGCCCGGCGAACCGTCGAATGCAAGCACGATCGGGCCTTGGATTTCCGCACCTGCAGGCACAATCAATGCCGGTCGCGATGTCTTGCGCAATACACCGTCAAGTGTCGAACCATAAAGCGCAGTGCGATACGGTTGGTGCTCGCCGTCACGTCCGAGCACCGTAAGATCGATACCTTGCCCGCGCTCGACGATTCGATCATCCGCAATGCCGTTCATGCTCTCTGCGTTGACATCGATTCCATTCTTACGCCCCAGTCCGACGAGCCGCACACAAATAGCTTCTCCACGCGCTTTGAAATATCCTTCGTCCACCGTCGGTGCCGATATACCCAATCCGTCACTCGGGCGAGGCCGCACGTAGCGATCCTCGATCACGGTGAGGCCATGTACGCGCGCGCGCAAACGCGCGCCAAGCAAAACGCTCGCTTGCTCGGCCGACGCAGCGGCTTGCGAACCATCCGTTGCAATCAAAATGGATTCCATGCTTCAGCTCCCAGCGCTAGTTCAAATTTTCCGTCGGAGTTGCAAGTAATCTACGACAAAAACTGTCCGAGCGCCGTCCCCCAAGTCCAGCGTAGTCTTCGCTTCTTTTTTGCAGATTCCCTGCAGTATACGGATACCCGACCATTTCGTTTTTGCGTCAAACCGATCGACGAGGTCGACTGTACAAAAACAGAACACGCGGGCCTTGTTCTCTGTCTTCTTGCCCAACAACCTTTTCTCGTACGACCACCAAAGAGAATTCGCGGATCCGTATGAAATCTGCAATCCACCGCGAAACAACCCTCGGTGCGGCTGTGCTTTGCCATGGCCGCGCCCTTAGCCTTATCGCGAGTCCATACTCTTGAGTTGAGGGCATAGCGGCTGCCGTTTGCAAAATGAATTGCCTCGCTTTCGCCGCAAACACGCACGACAAATCGCGCTGAAAATCGCACAACGAAAGCGTCCGTTGAGGCGCAATCCCAATTTCATCCGTCGAAGGCACCGCACAAAGGCAGGAAAACCAAAGGGAGCAATTTTTAGATTTTTCGTTTTGACGAGCGCGGCGAACGCAGACCACCAAGGAACATCAGCAAGTCGGTCTCGGTCACCAGCCCGACCAATTCATCTTGTTCGACGACAGGCAAGCAACCAATCTTGTGCTCCACCATCTGCTGCGCTGCCTCAGCAAGCGAAGCATCGGGCCCGATCACAAATGGGTTTGGCGTCATAACCTGCGCAACGAAGACATCGTCCAAAAACATGCGTCGTTCTTCGGCGCGCCGCTCAACGAGACTCGAAGGCGACGCACGCAAGAGATCGCGTTCCGAAACCACGCCGATCAATTCTCCGCCGCGCACCACCGGCATATGCCGCACCTTGCCAAGCGTCATGATATCCTCGGCGACGGACAAAAGTTCTCCATCGCCAATGGTGACGACCTTGGCGCGGGGAATCATAATGTCGCGTACACGTTTCGGATCCATATTCAAGAAGGAGTTTACTCGATGGAAAGCGTTCGAGGGAAGCCACACAGGCTGCCGGAAGAAAAAAAAGCGAGCGAAGAACAAGGTGCCGTGCGCGAAGTCTTGCAACGCGCATTGTCGCTCGGATTGTCGAGCCTGTTCACGACGCAAGAAACGGTGCGCAAAGCGATGGGAGAAGCAATGCCACCGGAGTGGATCGACTTTGCGAGCGAGCAAAGCAACCGCGCACGTCAAGAATTCATCGATCGACTCTCGACACAAATCGAGGGTGTCATTCAACGCATCGACGTGAAGGAACTCGTCGAAACCATCATGGAAGGGCGTACCGTCGAGGTCAATGCGTCGATCAAAATTTCGCCACCCAAGAAGAATCCAGGCCAAAAACAAAGTGCCGAGCCGACGTCCTATGAAATTTCTGTCAAACCCAAGAAACCCAAAGCCCCAGGCAGCATTGCGAAAAAATCTTAATCGGCGTCCGGCTTCACAACGCGCTCCCTCGTAAAAAGCAAAAACGCCATGGCCGGACGCTTCGACGATTCACGCATCGCGAATTGCATTCCGTCGAAGTTCCAACCTTGTCGAACCCATTCGTTGATGATGGACTCGATCTCCACGTCTTCGACATTGCTCGACTCGACCACTTTGTATTCGAAAGACATCGAGACTCTCCTCCATTTTGCAGAACGCTTCGAACGGCTCGGAACCGAGGCTCCTTCCGCGAAATGCTTGCGCGAAACCCTGCGTCCGCACTCGTTTCTGCACGGATGTAAAAGATGCCATGTGCTGGGTGCGCTGCGTACTACACTTATAAACGTATAGCCATTTCTTTTGCGGCGTAGGTAATGATCCAGTCGGCACCTGCGCGTGCAATCGAAAGCAAGGCTTCCTCCATGGCGCGCACACCGTCGATCCATCCATTTGCCGCCGCTGCATGAATCATCGAGTACTCACCCGACACATGATACGCGGCAAGCGGCACATCGAAGCGCTGACGTGCGGCGTACAAAATATCCAGGTACGGCAGCGCGGGCTTGATCATCAACGCATCTGCACCCTCTTGCAGATCGAGTTCCATCTCACGAAATGCTTCGCGTTGATTCGCAGGATCCATTTGATACGAACGACGATCTCCAAACGCAGGCGTGCTCTCTGCCGCATCGCGAAAGGGGCCGTAGTAAGCGCTCGCGTACTTCGCCGCATACGACAGAATGGCGACATCCTGAAATCCATTGGCATCGAGCGCAGAACGAATCGCCGCGACGCGACCGTCCATCATATCCGACGGAGCAACGATATCCGCACCGGCGCGTGCATGCGAAAGCGCCGTTGCCGCAAGCCGTGCAAGCGAAGGATCATTGACGATCTGGTCACCCTCAATCAAGCCGCAATGGCCGTGATCGGTGTATTCGCAAAGACAAACATCCGTCATGACACAAAGATCGGTTACTTCACGTTTGAGCCGTTCGACTGCGCGCTGCACGATACCGTCGGCGGCATCGGCACCCTTCGCGCAAGGATCTTTCGCACTCGGAATCCCAAACAAAATCACTGCGGGGATACCAAGATCTTGCACGCGCTTTGCTTCTTCGACGAGCGCATCGATGGAAAATCGAAAAACACCCGGCATCGAAGCAACCGGCTCGCGCACGTTCGAGCCTTCGCGCACGAAGAGCGGGAAAATCAACTGATCACGCGAAAGCCGTGTTTCCCGCGCCATGCGTCGCAGCGTCGGTGTGCGACGCAGGCGCCGCGGGCGAACTATTGGAAACGACATCACGAACCCTCCTCGATCTTCCGCTTTCGCTCTTGCACGAGCGGCGCTGCACAAAGCGCCTCGATCAATGCTGCAGCACTCGCTTCCTTTGCCACGATTTGAGGCGGAATGCCAGCTTTTTCCAGTGCGTGCGCAGTCACCGGGCCAATCGCCGCCACGACTGCGTTCGACACCGCCTGCCGCGCCGGCGCATCAAGCAGTGCGAGAAAATGCTGCACCGTCGAGGGACTCGTGAACGTAAGCACATCGAGTTCGCCTCGCAGAAGTCGTGTGCGCAAAGCTTGCACCGACGGAAGATCGAAATCTGGCGCGAGCGTGCGATACGTCGTCGGCACCTCCACATGCGCACCCGCCTGCCGCAACCCATCTTGCAGCACGGCACGCACTTTTTCCGCGCTCGGAATCAAAATCCGTTTTCCGCGCAGATTCTCGTGAACGAAAAGCTCCAGCACGCCTTCTGCATCGAAACGATTCGGCGGTTGACGCTGCACATGCAACCCTGCTTGAACAGCACTCTCCGTCGTCTTGGGTCCTACACAAAAAACGGTAGAACGAAGATTGTGTAACGAAATATTTTGAACTCGCGCTCTTTCGAGAAAACCGTGCACGGCGTTTTGACTCGTAAAAACCAAAAAATCATACTGTGCGAGCTGCGCCAGGCAGCGATCAAGATCATCCCAATTTCGCGGCGGAACGATGCGGATCATAGGCTCCGCGATCGGCTCTGCACCTGCGGCATACAAGGCGTCGATCATCGTGCTGGCTTGCTCCGGTGTCCGTGTCACCAAAACGCGTAATCCGTACAAAGGCAAAGCCTCGTACCATGCAAGAGTCTCGCGCAAGCGAACCACCTCGCCGATCACGACCGTCGCAGGATTCGAAAGGCCCGCCTTCTCGACGGCATCCGGCAAATCTGCGAGCGATGCAACCACAACACGCTGCTTCGGCGTGGCTCCCCACATGATGGCGGCCGCCGGGGTTTGCGCCGCGCGCCCACCTTGCAAAAGGGATGTCACAATTTTGCGTAAGTTTTTCATTCCCATCAAAAGAACAAGCGTATCGACGCCGTGCGCAAGTTCTGCCCAGCGCGCAGGCGGAAGCTTGGGATCGAGATCCTGATGGCCGGTCACGACGGCAAAGGAAGCTGCATAACGTCGGTCGGTGAGGGGAATGCCGGCATACGCCGCTGCCGCATGCGAAGCACTCACGCCGGGAACGATTTCAAACGGAATTCTCGCCGCAGCGAGTGCGCTCGCTTCCTCGCCACCTCTCCCAAAAATGAAAGGGTCCCCGCCCTTCAAACGCACGACGGTCTTCCCCGCGCGCGCCAAGGATACCAAGAGCGAATCGATTTCTTCCTGAGAACGCCTTTTTGTGTCATGTCCGCGCTTCCCGACATCGATGCGCTCGGCGGATGCGGGCGCAAGCTGCAATAGCGCCGCCGAGGCCAGCGCGTCATACACGACAACATCGGCGATGCGCAACAATTCGGCACCACGCAGCGTCAACAACCGTGGATCTCCGGGGCCTGCCCCCACGAGATACACCTTGCCACACTCTTTTACCGCTTTGCGCATCATGGCATTCCGTTCACGGAGTTTCGTGCGTGGCACAAGAACGCAAATCACGCAAAATTGCGTCGGCCCCTGCCGCAAGCAAATCGTCGGCGACAGAGGTGCCGAGCATCTCGGCTCGTGCCGGATCACCCTCGCGCGTGGCGCGCAAGACACGACTTCCGTCGGGAAGCGCCACCAAGCCGCGCATGCGCAGGCGGCCATCGGGAAGCCACTCCGCAAAGCCAGCCACCGGCACGCTGCAATCCGCTTCAAGTCGCGCAAGGAAGCTACGCTCGGCGCGAATCGTCACTGCCACTGCCGAATCATTCAGAGTAACAATTTTTTGCGTCAGGGGATCATCGCTGCGCGTTTGTACGGCGAGCGTCCCTTGCGCCACCGCCGGCAAAAGCAAATCGGTTTCGATGCGTTCCACGATTCGTTCGCCATACTGCAAACGTTCGAGCCCCGCGCACGCCAAAATCACAGCGTGCAAATTTTGCTCAACCATTTTGCGAAGCCGCGTCTGCACGTTGCCGCGTAGCGGTACGAGTTCGAGATCCGGACGCAATGCGCGCAGTTGTGAAACGCGCCGCGCACTTCCCGTACCCATTCGTGCTCCCTGCGGCAGATTCGCAATTCGCAAATGAGGATCATTCGAAACCAGTGCATCGCGCGGATCCTCACGCGCGGGAAACGCTGCAAGCAAGAGTCCCTCCGGCACATGCGCAGGCAAATCCTTCGCGCTATGCACGGCAAGGTCTGCGCGATTTTCAAGCAGCGCCTCTTCGATCTCCTTCACGAAGAGTCCCTTCCCACCAATCTTCGCGAGCTGTACCGATTGCATCTGATCGCCGGTCGTAGTCATCGGCAAAATTTCCGTCGGAAGATGCAATTCCGACTCGATGCGGGACGCCACATAACGGGCCTGTACGAGAGCAAGTTCACTTGCCCGTGTTGCGATGCGAACCTTCATTCGTCCTCGCTCTCTTCAAGCAACGCGTCCACGGAAGGCAAACGGCTCTCGTCTTTCGATCCATCCAGACCAAAAAGTTTTCGTGCCACTTCCAGGTTTCCGAGCCCCTCTTCCGTCTCGGCATCACGGCGCAATCTCGACACAGGTTCGTGTAGAACCTTATTCAGAATGGAACGCGTCAGCATCTCGACACCTTCTTGTTGCTCGACAGTCAACTGCAACTTTGCAGCAGCTCGCTTGAGTTCGCTCCGACGGATTGCTTCGGTACGATCGCGCA
>JADFDR010000107.1 GCA_018262735.1 Geobacter sp. | reverse complement strand
TATTGCAGACACGCTGGGTTGGGTTTTCTACAAAAAGAAGTTGCCGTCTGCTGCGATCACGTATTTGAAGGAAGCCGAGCAGGGCTTTCCGAGCGACGATCCTGCGCTCGGTTCGATTCGCTACCACTTGGCGCTTGCGTATCACGCAAACGGCGAATCGGAAAAGGCGAAGACCTTGTTGCAACTGGCCCTCGAAAATCTCGAAGAGCGGCAGCGCGTTTATCGAAAGAAGACCGGGCTCGAGGCGGATACGCCCGAGTGGGCAGTGGATGCGAAAAAGCTTCTGACGAAGCTTGGTGGATAATTGGAAAGCGGTTGTTTCCCGCAGATCCCTATGCTCTTTATTAAGCTCATCCATGGAGTTGCCGATAGCTTCGGTGCGCATGTTGCTTGGCGCGTTTTTGCGCCTGCTTCCGGAGGGAGAAGTATGAGAAAGCAAGCCGTTCAAAAGACCATTCGAGATGGTCTGCTTATGACATTGTTTTTCGGTGCGTGGAGCTTCGCGCTCGCGTCGGCAGCGCAAGAAGCAGTCGCACCTGCGGAGCAGCCTGCCGGGGCTGCAACGCCTGCAGTGACATCTACACCTTCCGATGTCGGTGGATCGTCCGAGTCGACCTTGAAAACATCGGAAAAAATTCCGCTCGGTGTGGTTGGTTATGATGCGGAAGGCAAGCGTGGTTGGTTGCACACCGTACGTCAGGGCGAAACGCTTTGGCATATTACGGATGCTTATTTTGGAACACCTTGGATTTGGCCTTCGGTATGGCGCGATAACAGCGCGGCGATCGTGAATCCCCATCGCATCAAGCCGGGCGACACACTTTGGATTACGGCGGACCGGATCCGTCCCGTAACGGCTGCCGAGGCTGAGGCGTTGCTCGCCGGAAAGCCCCTCTCTCGAGATGCGTCGGGGAAATTGGTTTTACCCGAAGATAAAATTCCGAGCGACGAAGTGTTTTTCAGCGCTTCCGAAAATACCGACTTCATTGCCAAGGAGCTTCTTGAGCCCGTTGCGTCCATCGTGAGCACGCGCTCGTCTACGCGAAATCTTGGTGAAGGAGATACGATCATCATCGGTCGCGGTAAGGGTCGCGTGAACACGGGAGATCATCTTTCCATTTATCGCAACGCCGGCGAAGTACACTATCCAGGGTCAAACTATCTCTTTGGTTATATGATGGATTTCCTTGGCTGGGCCGACGTCACAGCGGTGTACGAAGAAACCGCAGAAGCGAAAATTCAGTCCGCCCGTAGTGAAATCAAGGTTGGTGACGTGCTGTTTCCGCGCGTGAAGCCCGCACAGAGCGTCAAACTGATTGCGCCGACGCAGCATGTCACGGGGCAAATCGTGGCACTGCAGGACAAGCGTCTCAATGCGCTCATCGATGACGTCGTTTATCTCGACAAGGGAGAAGACGCAGGATTGCGAGCAGGAGTCACGCTCGAAATCCTGGCCAAGCTCAAGGTTGAGCCGGATCGTGGTACGGATGAGACCATCCCGCGCGAGACGCCCGATATCGTCGTCGGAACGATGGTGGTGGTATCGACGCGGCCCGAGAGTTCGGTGGCTCTGATCCGAACCGGTGAACGGCAATTTGTGGTCGGTGACCACTATCGCACCGTCGGAGCGGAGTAGAAAATCGATTTTCGGCGTGTTGCCGAAGGATCTCTTAAAACCGGTGTGTAGCGTTGTCTGCACACCGGTTTTCTTTTGTGCGTCGCTTTCCAGAGCATCGATTTCGGGCTAATCAATCGCTACCCCGGTCCCGGGGAGTTCGAAAATTGAGTCCGAAAATCCTAGATGCATTGTTTGGCAAGATGGATGGTGTGCAGACGCCCGTCACGGTGCCACCGTGTGCGGTGCATTCGGCAGACACAAAAAAGAGTCGTTGCGCACATGCTGCCGCCGTTGCTCCTCGAAATGAGTTCGATGCATCGGAAGCGAGCCGTGGCTTGCTTGATCTGCGCGATTCGTCACCGCAGGTGCGCCGTGTTTTTTCGGAGTGGCTTCTCTTTCAACGCGAATTGGTGTTGCGCCCCGTTTTGGCGCTCCAGGCTTTGCGTCGCAATCGAAATCCTCTGCATGCTTTGCGTGCGCTTGGAATCGAGTCGACCCTTTTGCCTCCGATCATGCCCGCGACGCTCGAGCTTCTCGCGCAGCGGTCGATCGTGGGAATCCCCTATCTATCGCCGATCTATCCGAAGCGTTTGCAGCGCTTGGTCGATGCAGCACCGTTGCTTTTGTGTCGAGGCAATCCTGAAATTCTGCACAAGCCGTCGGTGGCGATCGTCGGTGCGCGCGCAGCGAGTGTCTACGGACGCACGGTGGCACGCGAGCTTGCACGCGAGGCGGCGCGAGCAGGCTTGGTCGTGATTTCGGGTCTTGCGCGTGGTATCGATGCCGAGGCGCATCGTGGTGCGCTTGACGTGGGCGGCGAAACGATTGCGGTGCTTGGGTGTGGCCTTGATCGAATCTATCCCGCCGAGCATCGTGCGCTAAGCGAAGAAATTCTGGAGCGAGGCGCACTGCTCAGCGAATTGCCGCTTGGTTCTGCACCGAAAAAGATTCACTTTCCATTACGCAACCGTTTGATCAGTGGCTTGTCGCATGCTGTTGTGGTCGTTGAGGCTCGTGAAAAAAGCGGTTCGTTGATTACGGTGTCCCATGCTCTCGAGCAAGGCGTCGATGTTTTGGTGGTGCCGGGACCGATCACGGCTGCGACGAGTGCTGGGTCCAATCGCCTGCTGCGGGAGGGTGCCATCCCACTCCTCGATATTTCGGATCTCTTGGCGCTCTTTCCAGCACAGCAAAAAGCTTCGGTACGCTCGCAACGAGCGGAGGCTGCTGCGAGCTCGGACGAATCGCAGCCGCAACTTGCTGCGCAAAAGACGAAGCAAGCTTTTTCGTCGCTGCAAAAAACAGTGCTTGCCGAACTTGAATGCGGCGCACTCACGGCGGATGCACTCGGTCGAAAACTAGGTTGTCCACCCGAAACGCTTGCACAAGAACTCGTTGCGCTCGAACTCGAAGGTCTCGTAGCGACGGAGCGAAATGGCTTACTCACCGTCGCAGCAAAGCTTCGCTAAGTCGGCGTGTCCGTGCGCACAGCGCGTATGCAAATCGGTGCCTTGTCTTGGTTGCGTTGCGGTGGTCATCCAGTCTGGATGGCCACATCGACTTGAGGACTGCGAGCGGTGGCGTGGAGCATGGGGTGGCGCAGGGAAGCGCACTATTCTGTATCGAACGCCATGAAAATGAAATTGCGTTGAATCCTCCGTTTTTTGGATTGCTGTGGCAGCTTGAGATCTTGGGGTGTTGTGCTTTGGAACATCGGGTGAGTGTGTGCGGTGTCGCGTTGCAGGCGCGTGCCGATCGTGGAAGCCGGAAAATACGCAACGTGAGAAAAAGCACTTCGGACCATTCACGAGTTGAGAGTTGACTCAAACTCGACGGATGTTTTCCGTCGGTAGAAAATCGATCTGCCTTCATGCAGCGAAATGGATCCGAGGTTTCCAAGTGTCGATTGCGAGGAGTGCGATGAAGCCGAGAGTCGTTGTCGTCGGTGCGGGGCTTGCGGGCTGTGAGGCGGCGTGGCAGCTCGCAGTGCGCGGCGTGGATGTGACTCTTTTTGAAATGAAGCCCTTGCAGTTTTCCCCCGCGCACTCGCTGCCGGAGTTTGCAGAACTCGTGTGCAGCAACTCACTGCGCGGCGCTTCGCTGAACAATGCTGTCGGTTTGCTCAAAGAAGAAATGCGTCGCTTGGATTCGCTGATCTTGCGCACGGCCGATCGCACACAAGTGCCAGCAGGCAATGCGCTCGCCGTCGATCGCAAACAATTTGCGGCGGAAATCACGGCCGCGATCGAAGCGCATCCGCGAATCGAGATTCGCCGTGAGAAGGTCGATCGAATTCCGGACGCTGAATTCGTTGTGCTTGCAACAGGTCCGCTCACGGCGCCGGCGCTTGCCGAAGATTTGCAGAAACTTCTTGGTGTAGAGTATTTGTATTTTTACGATTCGATTGCGCCGATCGTATACGCGGAGTCGCTCGACGAGCATATTCTCTTTCGTGCGTCGCGTTGGTCCGACGGAGAAGGCGATTACCTGAACATCCCATTCACCGAGGAACAGTACTTGGCCTTCGTCGAGGAAGTGCGAAATGCGGAGACGGTGCCGTTCCATTCTTTCGAGAAGCCGCAGTATTTCGAAGGCTGCTTGCCGATTGAGGAGCTTGCGCGGCGTGGTCCTTGGACGCTCGCTTTCGGCCCGATGAAACCTGTTGGGCTCGTCGATCCGCGCACGGACAAGCGGCCTGCGGCGGTGGCGCAGCTTCGCAAAGAAGATCGGCGCGGCGAAATTTACAACTTGGTGGGGTTCCAAACCAAGATGACTTGGAGCGAGCAGAAGCGCGTTTTGCGCACGATGCCCGGAATGCAGAACGCGGTGTTCGCGCGTTTTGGTTCGATGCATCGGAACACCTACGTCAATGCTCCGACGGTGCTTGCGCCCGATCTGCAATTGCGCGCGCGTCCGGGTCTCTATCTCGCGGGTCAAATCGCGGGTGTCGAAGGCTATGTCGAGTCGGCGGCGCTCGGTTTCATGGTGGGTGTGAATGCGGCGTTTGCGGTGCGCGGGCAGGTTGCGCCCGAGCCTGCGTCGACGACGGCGCATGGCGCTTTGCGCAGTCATTTGCGCGATGCCGATCCGCGCCACTTCCAACCGATGAACGTGAATTACGGATTGTTTCCTACGCTCGACGGTGTCAGGATGAAACTCAAAAAGCCGGAGAAGAATGAGCGACTTGCAAGTCGCGCGCTCGAAGATCTGGAAGCGTATCGCCGAGCGGTTGCCGTGCAGCACGAGTAAGGTGAAAGTTTTCTGTGTTACGGCTAGCTGCACTCTTCTGCTCGACATTCTGCATCGGCCCGCGACCGCTTGCGCGTGTCGGGAGAGTCAAGTCCAGTGAGCAGATTGCACAGCAAGTCGCTTAGGAAAAGGAATTGCAAAAGGAAAGGGAGAAAAGGGATAGGATGCAAGCCAAAGAGAGCTTGCACCGGATTTGACAGAGTTCGCGGATACGCGAAATTGAGCGCCCATGCCCAGTCTCGACCCCACACCGACTTCGCCCTCGAGCAGCTCCGCGCCGTTGCCGCCCTCGAAAACAGCCGCCTATTTTTTGCGCTTGATCCCGGCGTTCGATTCACTGCGTTACTACAGCTGGGGAGCTGCGCGCGCGGATTCCGTTGCAGGCCTTACGGTGGCGGCCGTTGCGGTGCCGCAGGCCATGGCGTACGCGATGATTGCCGGCCTGCCCGTCGAACACGGTTTGTACACGGCGATTGTCGTGACCTTGGTCGGTGCGCTTTTTGACTCGTCGCGCCAACTGATCAACGGTCCGACCAATGCGATTTCCATTGCCACGTTGAGCGTGCTGGCGCCACTCGCACCGCCGGAAGCGCGCCTGCCACTTGCAATTCTTCTGGCCTTCATGGTTGGCGTGATTCAGCTCGGCATCACGGCATTTCGGCTGGGCGATCTCAGTCGCTACATCTCCCACTCGGTGATTCTTGGCTTTACGATGGGCGCGAGTGCCTTGCTCGTGCTCGATCAGTTCAAGAATCTGCTCGGTCTTGCTGCGGCGGGTGGAGCCCACGACAGCTTTGTGATGCGCTTCTATCGCACGCTCGCCGAAAGTGACGGGGTGCATTGGCCAACTACATTGATTGGTGTCGGATCGATTGCGCTGGTGTTTTTGTTGCGGTGGGTCAAGTGGCGTTGGGGCTTCAAGTTATTGCCCGAGTTGCTCTTGGTGGTGATCGTGTCGGCCGCCACCGTGGGATATTTTGCGCTGGATCAACAAGGCGTGAAGGTCGTAGGTGAGATTCCGGCGAAACTGCCCACGTTCGCCTTACCTTCCTTCGAGCCCAGCACCATGCGCGATCTTGCCTCGGGTGCGCTTGCGGTCGCCTTGCTCGGTTTGCTCGAAGCGATTTCGATGGCGAAGGCCATTGCCGTGGTAACTCGCCAGCGCCTGGACATGAATCAGCAGTGCTTGAGCGAAGGCGTGGCCAACTTGGCGGGCAGCTTCTTTCAGTGCTTTCCGGGTTCGGGTTC
>JADFDR010000106.1 GCA_018262735.1 Geobacter sp. | reverse complement strand
GCCGACGGACGTCACAAGGAAATCGGGACGTACCCGGTTTTTGCGTCCAAGCGCGTCGTTCCCTAGGCCAAAAAGAAATTTCGAAAGCGACATTTCATCCCGGAATTTCCCTCGCTTGACGGAAATCCTTCTCGTATACTGGCGCGCCATATGGCAGTCCGAGTCGTTACCGTAAATCGACGCAATAAAATTGGTGGACTGGAACGTTTTTTCGTTCCGGCGATTGCGAAGGCGTTTGTCGTCGCTATGGGCCACTTCTTCCGCAATCTCAAAAGTTTTGCAGCGGGCAAGAAGGTAGCCATTCTCACTCAGTATCCCGAAGAGTGCGTTGATTACGCGGATGCGTTTCGTGGCATGCCGGTGCTCGTGCAACTCGACGATGGTCGACCGCGCTGCGTGGCCTGCGGCCTTTGCGAATTTGCATGTCCGAGCGATTGCATCACGATTGTGCCCGGCGAACTCGAGGGCAAGGGCATCGAGCGCTATCCCGAGGTTTTCGATTTCGATCTTTCCCGCTGCATGTTCTGTGGACTTTGCGAAGAGGCGTGCCCCGAAGAGGCGATCGTGATGAGTCGTGAAGTCGAGCTCGCAACGACGGATCGCAGTCGTCTTTTGTTTCACAAGGAGCAACTTCTCGTACCGCAAATTTTGCTCAAGCGTCGGCTCGAATTCTTGCGCGGTGAGTACGATCGCGCGCGTGCCGACATGAATCGCGAGACGCAATGATGGAACACCAAGCCTCTCCGATTCTTGATTTGCTGATCGAACAATGCGCGAAGGACATCGTGGATACGCATGCTCGTTTTGGCGATGCGACGGTGGTCGTGAAATCTGCGAGTTTGCTTGAAGTGATGGAGACATTGCGTGATGGACGTGGTTTCGAATTCGACATGCTGATGGATCTTACGGCGGTCGATTATCTCGGGCAGACGCCGCGCTTTGAGATGGTCTATCACTTGTATTCGGTCGCAAAAAATCATCGCTTGCGTGTGAAGGCGCGCGTACCGCGTATCGAAGCAACCGATTCAAGTTTCAACGGACACGAATTTGTGATTGCGAGTGTGTCCAAAATTTGGCCTGCAGCGAACTGGCTCGAACGCGAAGTGTGGGACATGTACGGGATCCATTTCCAAGGTCATCCCGATCCGCGTCGACTCTTGCTCTATGAAGAATTTGAAGGGCATCCGCTGCGCAAGGATTATCCCAAGGAAAAGCGACAGCCGCTCATCGGTCCAAGGAACTAAGCCACCATGCAATCCATTTCGGGTCTTGCCAATACTTCGTTTCAGGCGCTCGATGCAGATCTCAGCAAAGATCTTCACACGCAGCATCAAATTCTGAACATGGGTCCGTCGCATCCGGCGACACACGGAACGGTCAAGTTTCTGATCGAGCTCGACGGAGAATCGGTCGTCGGCCTGGATGTGCAGGTGGGCTATCTCCATCGCGGCTTCGAGAAAGAGTGTGAGAGTGGTACGTGGTATCAGGCGATTCCGTACACGGATCGTTTGAATTACAACTCGGCTGTGTTGTGCAATCTCGGTTACTGCATGGCCGTCGAAAAGCTGCTTGAGATTGAGACACCGGAGCGTTGTCAGTGGCTTCGTGTTGTCGCCTCGGAGCTTGCGCGTTTGGCCGATCATCTGACGCGCTGTGGTGCGGCGTGCCTCGAACTTCAAGCGATGACACCGTTCTTGTACGGCATCGAAGCGCGCGAGCTCACCTGGGATTTGCTTGAAATGCTTTGCGGCGCGCGTGTGACATCGAACTATGTGCGTATCGGTGGCGTGAAACACGGCATGCCGACGAATTTCGTAGCGCAGTGCCGTGAAAATTTTGCACGCATTCGTGAATTGCTGAAAGATTTTGATGACGTCATTTTGCGTAATCGGATTTTTGTCGATCGCATGCGCAACACGGGTGTGATCGGCAAAAATGAGTTGATTCGTTATGCCGTGACGGGGCCGCTCTTGCGCGCTGCGGGCGTGCCGTTTGATCTGCGCAAAGATCAACCTTATTTGGTGTATGATCAAATCGATTTCGATGTTCCCGTTGGTGAGATTGGCGACAATTACGATCGCTTCCTGGTTTGCGAAGAGGAGATGATTCAAAGCATGCGGATCGTCGAGCAATGTCTCGATCGATTGCAGCGTCTTGGCCCTGGGCCGGTGGATGTCGACAATTACAAGGTGCGCTGGCCTGCCAAAGGGCGCGTTTTCAACCGCATGGAAGAGTTGATTCAGCAATTCAAGTCGGTGACGGAAGGCCCCAAGGTTGCGGCGGGCGAAGCGTATTTCGCAGTCGAATCGGCGAATGGAGAGCTTGGTTTTTATCTCGTTTCCGACGGAAGCGAAGTGCCCTACAAAGTTCGCTGTCGCCCGCCGAGCTTGATCAATTTGCAGCCCTTGCCGCTGATGGTTCGCGGTGCGTACTTGGCGGATATCATTCCGACTTTCGATATGATCAACATGATCGGCGGCGAGTGCGATCGCTGAGAGCGCATGGCTCGTGCACATTCGTCTGCAATTGAAGGTGACAGCAAGATAGGAGAATTTTCTCATGTCGGATTCCATGACACAAACAAGTTGCGGGAAACCGGGCTGCACCAAGGTGCACACGCCCAAATGGACTCGTGCGCAAATCTGGAAGTTGTTTGGCGAGCCGGCGTTGCAAGTTGGCAGTGTCAACGATCCGCGCGCGGTGCAAGAGCACGGTTGTGTTTGGAATGAGAAGTGGATTTACTTCGTGCCGGGTGGCCATGCAATCGAGCGCGTCGCACTCTGGAATCGCTATGACCTGCGCGGTGTATTTCGTGTGAAGTCCGACGGAAGCGTGGAGCCCGAGTTCATCAAGAAGCATTGACGCTGCACGAATCACCGACGGAAGAATATCCATCTCACTTTTTATCCAAGCCGTGCGAGGGATTGCACGTGAGAGCGCCTCGGATCCATTTCCTTTTTCGAAATTTTTGCAAACCAGGTCTGATGTTTTCCGTCGGTGGAAAGCCAACTCGCGTTTTTGGGGCGGAATGAAGCCGAGGCTCTCTAGGCGAATGCACGGACGAGAGCCGCACCACTGGCTGCTGCAACAATGCCGAGTGCCACGCTTGCGAGCGCGTACACGAACGCCGGAGCGACTGCGCTGTTTTCGAAGAGCCGCAGAGTTTCGAGGCCAAACGCCGAGAAGGTTGTAAACCCACCGAGAAGGCCCGCGACGAGGAAGATGCGTAGATTTGCGGGAAGCATGCCGCGCTCGTCGGCGAGTGTCGCGATCACGCCGATTGCGAAACAACCGACGAGATTGACACAAAGTGTGCCCCACGGAAAAAGCGAACCGGCGCGCGTTTGAATCGCACCACCGATTGCAACGCGTAATAGCGAGCCAAGCCCGCCTCCCAGAAACAAGAAAAACCACTTCATAATCGTCGCACTCTAGCATGCAATTGATTGACGTTCTCCACGAGGCGCGTTACTCAGTCCCACTCTCGGCGGCGTAGCCAAGTGGTAAGGCATGGGACTGCAAATCCTTGATCCCCGGTTCAAATCCGGGCGCCGCCTCCAAATACCTTCTCGCGCCCGGATGGTGGAAGGGTAGACACGGAAGACTTAAAATCTTCTGGCCTTTGGTCGTGCAGGTTCGAATCCTGCTCCGGGCATTCTGGATGTCGCGTCTCTTTTCTGTGTCGACGCATTTTTGAAAGCAGTTTTTCCTTGTTTCGTACTTCGAACGCCTTTGAAGGCTGATTTGTCGTGTTGTGAGCACGGCCGATCTGCGCGTGGCTCAAAGCGAACTTAGTCCAGGAAGTTGTTGCGATTGCGCGGTGAAGACAGCTCGCTTGCTTCGGGACTCAAGAGCGCTTCAAGCAGAGCGCGCTGTGTCGATGTGGTTTGTTCAAAGGCGACACCAATACCGGTTTGCGTCGGTGCCGTATGCTTCGTGCTACGCATGACTTGTGCAATGGCTTCGAGTGGTTGCTTGCTTGGAAGATGAAATTCGACGAGTAGTCGTTGGCCGGGTTCGAGAGGTTCGCGCATTGCAATGAAAGCGCCGCCGAGGGAAATGTCTGCGCAAAGTTCATCTGTAAATTGAAATTGCGAAGTTCCGGTTTTGCGATTGCGCACGGGGCCAAGAGAAGAGATGCGTGCAAAAAGTTGGACGCGATAGCGCGAGTGCTGACGGCGATTGGATGCGGATTCAACCATCTTGGGGGCGACCTCCATCGGTGCATACAGTATGGCCAAGATCGCTGTGAGCGCAAAAAAATTTCAAGTGACAAAACAGGAAGAGAGTTGTTGAAGTTGGCATTCTGTTTCTGTGCAGATCCCAAAACACGTTCGCAAGTCGTTTGTGTTTGAGTTACCAAGAGGGCCCGAAACGCGATGGGCATGGAGACCAATCCATTGCTCAAGCAAACGCGATGGGCGTGGAAGATCCGCAAAAGAGACAAGAAATATGGGAGGAGATCGCGTCGATGACGGAGAACCCGCGCGACTATCTTGCTGTTGCTATGGATGTTCCCGACTTGCAATCGGCTTGCGCGCTTGCGGATGCACTCGAGGGTGCGGCAGGCTGGCTCAAGGTTGGCGCTGAGCTTTTTACGGCAGAGGGACCGGCCGCGATCGAGATGGCGCGAACACACGCCAAAGTCTTTCTCGACATCAAACTCCACGATATTCCCAATACTGTCGCTTCGGCGGTTGCAGCAGCAACACATCATGGTGTTGCGATGTTGACGGTGCATGCAGCGGGTGGGATCGCGATGTTACGAGCGGCTCGAGAAGCCGCAGAAAGTGCGGCAGCCAAGACGGGACGAGCACGCCCAAAGCTCGTAGCGGTAACGGTCTTGACGAGTTTTGCCCCGGATGATTTGAAAATGTTGGGAGTCGCGGAGTCGCTCCCAGAGCACGTGGCGCGTTTCGTCGATCTTGCGCAGAGGGCTGGGCTCGACGGAGTGGTAGCCTCGCCATGGGAAGCTGCGGCGATTCGCGCTCAAGCAGGCCAAGATTTTTTTCTCGTTACGCCGGGGGTTCGACGCGCAGTCGATGCCGTCGGTGATCAAACGCGGATTGCGACGCCCGAGGTTGCACTTGCCGCGGGTTCGAGTCTGCTTGTCGTCGGACGCCCGATCGTGCAAGCGCCACACCCTGCACAAACCGCGCGTGAGTTTGTACTCGAGATCGGGAAAGCCCTTGAAGCCAAATAAACGCGTGCAGCCCAAGTCGAATGGATTCCCGTCGGAGTTGCTCTATGGCGTGCATCCCGTGCGTGAAGCGTTGCGTGCGCAGCGACGACGATTCGTGCGTCTTTTGCTCGCGCGCGAGGAGCACCGCTCGGAACTCGATTCGATTCAGGAGCTGGCTCAGCGCGCCGGTGTGCGTACGGAGATAGTTTCGAAAACAGTGCTGCACGAACTTGTTGGCGAGGAGGTTCGCTCGCAAGGCATCGTGCTCGAAGCCTCGCCGCTTCCGACGCTGGATCTCGCCGCGCTCGAACGTGCTTGCACTGCGCCGCGTCGCCTGATTGCTCTCGACGGTGTAGAAGATCCACACAATGTCGGCGCGGTGATTCGTGTGGCGGAAGCGGCCGGTTTTCAGGGCCTCCTGCTGACGGAGCGGAATGCGCCGCCGCTTGGTCCGGCGATCGGGCGCGCGAGTGCCGGAGCGAGTGAACATCTTCCGATTGCGCGGGTTGCGAATCTCGCATCGTCGCTCGATAGGCTCAAAGAGAATGGGTTTTGGGTGCTTGGGGCCGATCAACTTGCAACGCAAAGCCTTTTTGAGATCGATTCCCGTGCTGTTGCAGGGGATTTGCTCGTCGTGCTTGGCGCCGAGGATCGCGGTCTTCGCGAAGGTGTGCGCAAACGAGTCGATTACTTGGTGAGCATCCCCATGACGGGAGCGATCGAGTCGCTCAATGTTTCGTGTGCAGCGGCAATTGTGCTCTTCGAATTGCGTCGCCGAGGTCTGTGACCCTTCGGGGGGAAACCGCTTAAACTCTCTAAAAAAAACGAGAATCTTTGGTTGCTCATCTTGAACTTGCATCCTATAGTCCGCCCTCGGATTGCCTCCCTGCTGGCGTAGCTCAATTGGCAGAGCAGCTCATTTGTAATGAGCAGGTT
>JADFDR010000105.1 GCA_018262735.1 Geobacter sp. | reverse complement strand
CCGTGAGTGCCGAGACGATGCTCGATCCACCGAAGAAGGCTCGATCGAGGCCGGGATACAATACTCGCATCGAGGCGCCCGAGAGGACGACCAGAAATCCAAGGACGACGGGGAAGAGCTTGTGTCCCCAGAGCAATTCGATCGAGGGTGCAAGCACCAGGATCAGGAGTGTCGTCGTGAGGAAGTGAATCCATCCCGCATGTACGAGTGGGTATGTGAAATAGCCGAGGATGGATTTTTTTCCGGGCACGATGCCAAGCGCGCGCGTGGGGTGGGAGTCCAGATTCCCGAAAGCTTTGTTCGTGGCGATATTGAGTTTTTCTTGTTTCGTCGGGCCGCTCAAGTCGGGGTTGTCTTCTCGTTTTTCTTGGAGAAACGCAAAAGTGTTATCGGTGGCATACTGTGCGTTTTCGCTTTTCATCACCTGCAAGAAGCGCGGCGAAAGTTCGAGAATGGGATTTTTCGTCGAGAGGTCGATTGCGGTCGCAAAGTCTTTGCGTGCTTCCGGTAGCGCACTGCGAAATTGGATTTGCACGTTGAGGAAAACCAGAACTGCAATCGCGACGAAGCTTAGGCTTGCGAGAGGGAGTCGCAGCAGTCGTTCGAGAGTTGATAAATCGCGTTCGCGCATTCAGGTCCGCTCGTTACCCATTCTTGATATTTCGGGCTTATCGGCGAGCTCGTGCGCGAGTAAACGGCTGATTTTCATGGCAGATCACGTATTTTTTCGAAAATTCGATGCTTACGATCTCGTAGGATTCCCGCAGCAAATCCTCTAGGAATCCGCGGGGCGATCCGTTTTAATTGGCGGGATAGAAGTTGGGGCTGTGCCGCCTTTTCACGGAAGCGGCAAGGGCTTTCATGTAAGCGGCAAAGGAATTGTGCGACGACACGCGACGTTCCGCATTTTTTGCAGAGATCCACGATCCTGCACGCGCGTGGTCACGACCGATGAGAGCAAACCATGTGCAAACAAGTTGCCCTGCGGATTTTGCGATGTGTCACTTGGAGTGCGGTGCTCGCGCTCGGTGCGCTTGGGTCGGGTTGCAAGGAAGGTTCGGTCAGTGCCGTCTTGCGAAATCTTTCTTCCAGCAACCTGTACGTACAAATCGCGTTCCTTCCCATGGAGGGTTCCGAGTATCAAGCGCAAAGTTGTCCGCTCGTGAGTTTTCGTTTGTTGCCGAACGACACCGTGGGGACGGAGCAAGCAGTGGGAAAGGGGCGCGAAATTTTGGCGAATGAGTATCGCTACGATTTGAAGCAGTGTGTGGTGACACTGGATTTGCCCACAGGCCACTCACTCGAAACCGGATGGCTCGACCGGGGAGAGGCGATGACGCGAGCGAAGTCGATCTTGATCCGATCTACGGACAAATCGGTGACGTTTCTCAAATTGGATTTTGGTTTTCGCAAGATCGACCCCAAGCAGGAGCTTTACGTTTGGGATTATGGATGGGGAAGTTGAGTCGTGGTGCGAGGGGATGCGAAAAAATCGAAACAGGGCAAACACTCCGTCAAAAAAATGATCCAAAATTGTGTTGCTTGGAATGAGGCGCGATGACGATCGCGGTATTGGCAGAGAAACCGTCCGTTGCGCGCGACGTGGCGAAAGTGCTTGGGGCAAAGACACGCGGTGCAGGTTGCTTGCACGGCAACGGTTACGTCGTGACCTGGGCCATCGGTCACCTTGTTGCGCTCAGCGAGCCGCATCAAATGCGCCCGGAATGGAAGCGATGGCGAAGTGACTTGTTGCCGATGATTCCCGAGCGCTGGACGCTCGAGGTTTATCCAAAGACGCGCGAACAGTTCGAAATCGTGGCGCGAATTCTCCAGCACAAAGAGGTCGAGCACGTCGTGTGTGCGACGGACGCCGGACGCGAAGGGGAGTTGATTTTCCGTTACATCTACGAGGCGGCAGAGTGCACGAAGCCCGTGAGCCGACTCTGGATTTCTTCTCTCACCGACGATGCCATTCGCGATGGTTTTGCGCAGTTGCGTGCGGGATCCGAGTTCGACGGCCTTGCCGATGCCGCGCGCGGGCGCAGCCAAGCGGACTGGCTCGTGGGAATGAACCTGTCACGGGCCTACACGATTAAGTTTGGCGACCTTCTTTCCGTCGGACGTGTGCAGACGCCAACCTTGGGCATGCTCGTCGAGCGCGAGAAGGCAATCCGTGCCTTCGTGGCAGAAGATTACTGCGAGGTCGTGGCCGAGTTTCGTCCGCTCGCGGCGAACGGCGCGCCGGATCCGCAGGCTCTTGCGTATCGAGGCGTCTACTTTCGTGAAGTTGCGTCGTTGTCTACCGCACGGGTGACACTTGAAAGTGACAGATCGGATTTGGTGCAGGAAGGCGTTGCTTCGACGAGTGCGGGGGTCGAAGGCGGCGAGACGGAGTTGGCGCGGCGTGCAAGCCGTTTGCCTGCGGACGGAGAGGACGCGCAGCTTGTCGTCGCACGTGCGCTTTGCGGAAAGGCGCGTGTGGCGTCGGTGGAAGCGCGCGAACGCCGGCTTGCGCCGCCGCAGCTTTTCGATTTGACCGACTTGCAGCGTACGGCCAATCGGCTGTTCGGTTTCAGCGCTCAAAAAACGCTCGACCTTGCTCAGGCACTTTATGAACAGAAGAAGCTCTTGAGTTATCCGCGCACGGATAGTCGACATCTTTCGGTGTCGGTCGCCAAAACCTTGCCACGCGTCGTGAAAGGGATTGTGGGCGCTTACGCAGGCTTGCTCGCTCCGGGCACAGGCGAGCGTTCGCTTGGAGATCGCTTTGTGAACGACGCGAAAGTGAGCGATCACCACGCCATCATTCCGACGGCGACAGCGCGGAGCGGCGTGACGCTGAGTGAAGACGAACGGCGCATCTACGATCTGGTTTGTCGTCGTTTGCTTTGTGCCTGGCATGCGGACCATCGCTACGCCGTGACGACGGTGATTACGGAGATCACAACGCCCGCTCCAGCGACGGAGAATGCAGATACATCGGGACACGTGGACGCCGATGGCATTGTCGATTGTTACCGCAGCACCGGCACGCGCGTGGATCAAATGGGTTGGAAGGTGCTCGACTTCGAGCCGAGTGTGAGCAAGAAAGGCGCGAAGGGAAGTAAGCAAGCGGGCGAGGGCGACGCGCAGGAGGAGCAAACACTTCCACCCGGGCTTTGCGTCGGACAACACCAAGAAGTGATCGACGCGAAGACCGAACACAAGAAGACGCGGCCGCCACGGCATTTCACCGAAGCGACGTTGCTTACAGCCATGGAAACGGCGGGCAAGACGCTCGACGACAAAGATCTCTCCGACGCGATGCGTGAAACCGGTCTTGGCACACCTGCGACGCGCGCGTCGATCATCGAGACGCTGCTTTCGCGCAAGTATGTGGTGCGCAAAGGCAAGGCGCTGCATGCAACGGACAAGGGCATTCAGTTGATCGATGTCGTGCATGTCGAGGTGAAGAGTCCCGCGATGACGGGGCGCTGGGAGGCGATGCTTCAGAAGGTTCAGCGTCGCGAGGCGGATTTGCCGACGTTCATGCGTGGCATCGAGGATTATGTGCGCGATGTCGTCAAGCGCGTGCGCACGCAGCCGCTTCGCCCCGAGCAGCGTGGCGAGATGACGGCGACAAGCGCGGTGGAGCAAAGTGTTGGGCGACGCAGCGAAAAGCGCGTACGCGAAAACGTCGCTGCGATCGCAAAGCTCAATCGCAGCGAGCGTCACGAAATTGTGTCGGAAGCCGAAAGTGCTCGCGTTGTTTCGGAAGCCATGCATCCCGAGGTGGCGCGGCGACTTTCCGCGCAAAGACCATCGCCCGAGTCTGCGGGGCCGCTTTTCGAGCCAGCGCAAATCTCCGATTCGGCGCCTCGGCGCACACCGACGGTGCCTTCACGGCCTCCGCGCGACGATGAACCACCGCCGCTTGGCGAATACACCGCGCCGCCGACGATCTCTTCGCGCGGTGAGGTGCCCCCGAGTGCGGAAGTTCGGCGTGGCGACATGCCTTCCTCGGCTGCCAAGGAGTTGGCGCGAGGCACCGATGCTCGTGTGCCGCACCGCGCGCCGCGCAAACCGGTTGCTCTGGACGAGCTCGCCGACTTGCTCAAAAAAGAATTTGGCTTTTCTCAATTTCGCCCGTATCAAGAAGCGGTCTGTCACTCTGTGGTGTCGGGTGATGATGTGCTGCTCGTGATGCCGACCGGCGCAGGCAAGTCGCTTTGCTATCAACTTCCAGGCATTGCTCGCGCGGGCACGACGCTCGTGGTCAGCCCCTTGATTGCATTGATGGAAGATCAGGTTGCGAAACTTCAGACCCAAGGCTTCCGGGCCGAACGGATTCATTCGGGGCGAACGCGTGCACAGTCGCGCGAAGTTTCGCGTGCTTATCTCGACGGTGCGCTCGATTTTTTATTTCTCGCGCCCGAGCGACTTTCCGTTGTGGGATTTCCGGAGATGCTCGCCAAACGCAAGCCGACCTTGATTGCCGTCGATGAAGCGCATTGCATTTCGCAGTGGGGACACGATTTTCGTCCAGACTATCGAATGCTCAAAGAGCGTTTGCCGCTCTTGCATCCTGCGCCCGTGATTGCGCTGACGGCCACTGCGACGCCGCTCGTGCAACGCGACATTGTCGAACAGCTCGCGCTGAAAGGAGCGAAGCGTTTCATTCACGGGTTTCGACGCACGAACCTCGCACTGGAAGTTGTCGATGCCAAACCGTCGGTACGCACTGCGATGGTGCACAAACTTTTGGAAAACGAAGCGAATCGTCCTGCGATCATCTACGCACCGACACGCAAGAAAGCAGAAGATCTCGCACGCGATCTCAGTGAAAAATTTTCTGCGCAGGCGTATCACGCGGGCATGACGCCCGCACGTCGCGACGACGTGCAAACACGATTTCTCGACGGTGCGCTCGATGTGATCGTAGCGACGATTGCGTTCGGAATGGGAATCGACAAGCCGAACGTGCGCACGGTGATTCATACGGCGCTGCCGGGAAGCATCGAAAGTTATTATCAGGAGGTGGGGCGTGCCGGACGAGACGGGCTTCCGGCTCGTGCGATTCTTCTGCAGAGTTATGCCGATTGTCGTACGCACGAATTCTTTCTCGAACGCGATTATCCCGATCCGGCATTACTCAAAAAAGTGTTTCATGCTTTGCGCGAGACACCGCAGTCGAAGGAATCGCTTCGCTCGCGCTTGAAGCTCGATCTCGAGATCATCGACAAAGTGCTCGAGAAACTCTGGATTCATGGCGGAGTCGGAATCGATCCCGAGGAAAACGTCGTGCGCGGACACGATCGCTGGCTTGCGCCATATCAAGATCAGAAGCGGCACAAAGCGTTGCAGCTCAAACAAATGGTGCAGTACTCCCAGAGCCACGTTTGCCGGATGCTGCAACTGGTGCAGCATTTTGGCGATCAAGAGGATTCGGGAAGGCGTTGCGAGCAGTGCGATATTTGTGCGTCCTCAAATTGTGTCGCCCTGGCGTTCCGTGCCCCGAGTCTCGCCGAACAGTCTGCGATGGAACGTGTGCTTGCCGCACTGCGCACACGCGATGCGCAAAGTATCGGTGCGTTGCATCGCACGGAATTTGGAACGAGCCTCGATCGCGATGCGCTTGAAGCTCTCCTCGGTGCGCTCGCGCGTGCAGGCTTGATTTGTGAAGCCATGGATGCGTTCGAGAAGGACGGCGAGTCGGTGGAGTTTCGACGCGTTGCACTCACGCCCGAAGGTCAGAAGGTTTCGCGCGATGCCTTGGCGGAAGTTCCGGTGCTCACGGAATGGGTGAAAGAAGCGCTGCGCAGCAAAAGGAAACGTCGTCCCTCTGCAAAAGGCGAAAGCGCAGTTTCTCCGTCGGAAGCACGTTCGAAACCAAGAGCGACACGATCTCGCGTCGAGCTCGGAGATCTCGAAGACACGGCGGATCCGGTGCTCGTCGAAGCGCTACAGGCCTGGCGCCTCGCGCAAGCGCGCAAGAAAAAAGTTCCTGCATTTAAGGTGCTCACGAATCGTGCCTTGCTCTCGCTCGCGGTCAAGCGCCCACGCACGGACGAAGAATTGCTGCGCGTCTCGGGCATCGGTCCCGCCTTGGTCACTCGCTACGGTGGCGCGCTGCTCGACCTCATCGCC
>JADFDR010000104.1 GCA_018262735.1 Geobacter sp. | reverse complement strand
TTGGCGCCCACGGGGCCCGCGCCAGGTCCTCCGCCACCGTGCGGTGTTGAAAAAGTTTTGTGTAGGTTGAAGTGCATGACATCGATGCCGAGATCGCCCGGGCGTGTGATGCCGAGAATCGCATTGAGATTGGCGCCGTCGCCATACACGAGTCCGCCGCCCGCATGCACGATCTCTGCAATCTTGACGATGTGCGTCTCGAAAAGCCCGAGGGTGTTTGGATTCGTGATCATGATCGCCGCCACATCGGGGCCCATCACGGCTTGCACGGCGTCCGGATGCAGGATGCCGTCGGGGCCCGACGCGACAGGAATCACCTCGTATCCGTTGAGAGCGGCACTTGCCGGATTGGTACCGTGTGCCGTGTCGGGGATGATCACGCGACGCCTTTTGGTGTCGCCACGACTTTCGTGATAGGCGCGAATCATCATCATGCCGACGAGTTCGCCTTGGGCGCCCGCAGCCGGTTGCAGACTGACACAATCAAACCCGCTGATTTCGGCGAGATCGCGTTCGAGTTCCCAAAGGAGTTGCAAGATGCCCTGAGCAAGCTCCGGAGGTTGCATGGGATGAATTTGCGCAAAGCCCGGCAAGGCCGCAGCGGCTTCGTTCACGCGCGGATTGTATTTCATCGTGCAGGAGCCGAGCGGATAAATGCCTTGATCGACGGCAGCGTTCCAAGTGGAAAGGCGCGTGAAGTGGCGCACGACGTCGACTTCGGAAACTTCAGGAAAATTCGGCAGGTCGTCACGAATTTGTGTAGGGGAGAACACTTGCCTGGCATCGACTTCGGGAACGTCGTATTGGGGAAGGGAATAGCCGATGCGCCCCGGGCGGGAGCGTTCAAAAATCAGCGGTTCTTCGAACGAGATGCCGTTCGTGACGTTCCCCGCGCGCACTTCGCGTTTTTGATGCGGGCTCATTGGTTTTCTCCCGCGAGCGCCGTGATCAAACGGTCGATCGCTTCGCGTGAGACAAGCTCGGTGGTGCAAACGAGCACGCTGTTTGTCCACTCCGACTTGCCGTAGGTCGAAAGATCAAGGCCGCCGAGGCAACCGACTTGACGCGCGCGTTCCAGCGCGGAGTGGCTCGAATCCGCGACGCGCACGACAAACTCATTGAAGGTGGGTGCGCTATACACAAGTTCGAGTCGGCTGCTTTGGCGTACGCGCGCTTTGGCATATTCGGCTTTGGCGAGATTGAGCTCGGCCAGTTTGCGCAGTCCCGCGCGGCCGAGCAGCGAGAGATAGATCGTCGCCATCATCAGGCACAAACCTTGATTCGTGCAGATGTTCGACGTGGCTTTTTCGCGGCGGATGTGTTGCTCGCGCGTGGAGAGTGTCAGCACGAAGCCGCGGCGACCGTCTGCATCGACGGTCTGACCGCAAATGCGTCCCGGCAATTGTCGAAGAAAGTTTTTCTGGGTCGCGAGAAACCCCAAATGCGGCCCGCCAAAGCTCATCGGAACGCCGAAACTTTGCGCTTCACCGCAGACGATGTCTGCGCCGAGTTCGCCCGGAGGTGCAAGCAGCGCCATCGACAATGCTTCACTCACGCAAACGACGAGCAATGCACCGTGTTGATGTGCAAGCGCCGCGATTTTTTCAATCTCTTCGACGCATCCCAAAAAATTCGGTTGTTGAATCACGATGCACGCGGTTTGCGAGTCGAGCAGCGTTTCGATGTTTTGCGCTTGCCCCGTGTTGCCGAGTTTTGCGACGGAAATCGTGGAGTCGAGCCCTTGGAGATAGGTATGAACGACTTGCGCATAGTGCGGGTGCAGTCCGTCGGTGACGATGACTTTCGAGCGTTGCGTTACACGCATGGCCATCAGGACCGCTTCGGCAGTGGCCGAGGCTCCGTCGTAGAGAGAAGCGTTTGAGACTTCGAGCCCGGTGAGATCGCAGATCATCGTTTGCCATTCGAAGATGGCTTGGAGCGTGCCTTGTGCAAATTCCGGTTGGTACGGCGTGTAGGCGGTCAAAAACTCGGCTCGACTGATGAGAGGCGCAAGAATACTCGGAATGAAATGCGGATACACGCCCGCGCCAAGAAACCAGTCGTATGCGATGGTGCTCGCGTTTTTTGACGCAAATTCGTGTAGCTTGCGCAAAACTTCCTGTTCGCTGAGTGCCGGCGGAAGATCGAGCCGTCGCTCCAGCCGAAATTTCTCTGGAATCATGCGAAAAAGTTCAGCAACCGATTGCGCGCCAATCGTGTCGAGCATTTGCTGAATTTCGGCTTCGGTATGCGGGATGTAGCGCATCAGGCGTTGCGGTCTGCGATGTGTCGTGCGTAAGCAGCCGCATCGAGCAACTGTTCGATTTCGGCTTCGTTGCTCGGCGCAATCGAGACGATCCAGCCGTCGCCGTAGCAATCGCCATTCACGAGTTCGGGCTGATTGGCGAGCGCCGAATTGACTTCGATGACTTCGCCCGAAATCGGCGCGTACAAATCCGAAACCGCTTTCACGGATTCGATGACACCAAACGGTTGACCCTTTTTGACGTCGCTGCCGACTTCCGGAAGCTCGACGAAAACAATGTCACCAAGCTGCTGTTGCGCATAATCCGTGACGCCAACGATGCATTGATCGTCTTCGCTACGAAGCCACTCGTCTTCCTCGGAATAGCGAAGGTCATCCGGGATTTCGGTATCGGACATAAAACAACTCCTCCAAAAGCGGAAAGAACTTTACGGTTTTCCGACTGCTTTTCCAGACGGGTTCGCGGCGGTTTTTGCAGACGTTCCGCTCACGAATGGCGTAGCGACGACTTGCGCACGGAGCCCGCGATTGCGCACCCAAACTTCGAATTCGCTGCCGAGGGGCGACAACGCCGGAGGTACGTATGCGAGGCCAATCGCTTTGCCAAGCGATGGCGAATGGGTTCCCGAGGTCACGACGCCAACGGTTTTCCCCTGATGCGTGATTGGGTATTCCGCGCGCGCGATGCCGCGCTCGAGAAGTTCGAAGCCGACGAGCTTGCGCGAAAGGCCCGCGTTGCGCTTGTGCACGATGGCGTCTGCACCAAGAAATTGGCCTTGTTCGAGTTTGACGAAGCGATCGAGTCCGGCTTCGAGCGGTGAAGTCGTATCGTCGAGTTCGTGGCCGTAGAGGGGAAGCGCCGCTTCGAGCCGAAGTGTGTCGCGTGCGCCAAGACCGGCGGGTTCGATGCCTGCGCTTTGCCCTGCGTCGAGCAAGAGTTCGAAGAGGCGCGCGGCGTCGTCGGCTGCGACATAGATCTCGTAACCGGGCGAGCCCGTGTAGCCGGTGCGCGCGAGGAGGGCTTCGATGCCTCCGATTTTTCCCGTCGCAAAGTAGAAGCGCTTGATCGATGCGAGATCGATGCTGGCGAGTGGAGCGAGGATCGATTGGGCAGCGGGGCCTTGCAGTGCGATCAGTCCTGTCTTGGCGCTGCGGTCGTCGATTGTCAGGTTTGCGCTCCGAGGAGCGTTTGCCGTGATCCACGCCAAATCTTTTTCGATGTTCGAGGCGTTCACGCACAAGAAGTATTCGCATTCGCTCAAGCGGTGGACGGTGACGTCGTCGACGCATCCTCCGTCGGTGTTGCAAAGCAGTCCGTAGCGCACTTGGCCGACCTTGAGCGAATCGATAGGGCAGGTGACGAGCCACTCGAGAGCAGTGCAAGCCTCTGCGCCTGCAAAATGGATCTGGCCCATATGGGAGACATCGAACAAGCCCGCGCGCTCACGCACGGCAAGATGTTCGTCGATGACACCGCGATATTGCACCGGCATTTCGAAGCCCGCGAACGGCACCATCCGCGCGCCGAGTTTTTGATGAAGTGCAAAAAGAGGAGTGCGCTTGAGTTCCGTCACGTTACAGACCTTCACGAATTTTGTAGGCATTCAAAGTATTGTGTAACAGCATGGTAATCGTCATTGGGCCGACGCCGCCTTTGGGCGGTGTGAGGATCTTGGCAATTCCGTGCAAGGCTTCAAAGTCGACATCTCCGACGAGCTTGTCGTCGATGACGTTCACTCCGACGTCAATGACGGCGGCTCCCGGTTTGACCCAGTCGGCTTTCACCATTCGCGCGCGTCCGACGGCTGCGACCAAAATATCGGCTTCGCGCGTGACGGCGGGCAAGTTCTTCGTGCGGGAATGACAGATCGTCACGGTGGCGTTTCGCTCGAGCAGAAGCTGAGCCACGGGTTTTCCGACGATGTTGCTGCGCCCGAGCACGACGGCGTGCGCGCCTTCCATCGGGACGTGATGGCGATCGAGGATTTCGAGAATGCCGAGCGGCGTGCAGGCGCGATGGCCTGGAATGCCAAGCAAGAGTGCGCCCGCGTTTTGGGGATGCAGGCCATCGACGTCTTTCACCGGATCGATGGCTTGCGCGACACGATTCGGACAGAGATGCGTAGGTAGCGGCAATTGCACCAAAATTCCGTCGCTGCACGCGTCTTGATTCAAACGCACGATTTCCGCGAGTAATTTTTCTTGCGAGATATTTTCGGGAAGCAAAATTTCTTCCGAATCAAAGCCGACGCTCATGCATGCGCGCTGTTTGCCCTTGATGTACGAGAGGCTTGCAGGATTGCTTCCGACGAGCACGACGACGAGCTTGGGTTTGCGGCGCCCGGTGCAAGTCAAGTTCGCGACTTCGCCCGCGATGCGTTGACGAATGTCTTGCGCGAGAGCTTTTCCGTCGACGATTGTAGTTTCGATTTTTTGCATGAAGGCTCCTGCGCGAAAACGCGACGAGATTAACCTACACGTTGCCGCCTCGGAAGAGAAACCGCGCGAAGTTGCACAGGCGTTGCGAGTCGAAAGCGAAGCGAAGATCAAAGAGAAAATATTCGGAAGAGAAACCGCGCGAAGTTGCACAGGCGTTGCGAGGAGTGCAGGGACTGCGCTTTGGATTTTGCGTCGATGTTTGCGTTCGGGTGGATGCGCACTTGATGGAGTTGTTCGCGCGCTTTATGCGGATTCGGCTTTCGACGGGCACGAATCGCAGGGGGACGGCGCTTTCGACGGAGTGCTGGCTTCTGGCTTGCCGCTCGTGTAGCCGTCTTTGTACCAACCGCCGCCTTTCAGATGAAATGCACCGCGCGAAATCAGACGCTTTACTTTGCGCGCTTTGCACTGCGGGCAAATTTTTACGTGCGCGTCCGACATGCGCTGTTCGCGCTCGAACTCGTGACCACATTTTTCACATTGATAGTCGTAAATCGGCATGGCGTGAGTCTTTTATCTCAGATCGTCGGAATTTGCCAGCGCGCGAAGACGTGCTTCGAGCGATTCGCCTTCGCCAAGGACGCGCACGCGTTTGCGGCGCCCGGTCGAGCTGGCATCGAGCAAAATTTTTTTACGCGGTAATACGAACGCGTCGGCAAGTAGTTCAACGCAGCTTGCGTTGGCTTCGCCGTCGACAGGCGGTGCTTTCGTCACGACTTTCAGTGCATCGCCGTGTGTGCCACCGACGCATTCGCGTTTGGCGCGCGGCGTGACGTGAATCCAGAAAGCGATGCCATCGCGGGTGCGCTCGATCGAAAGACTCAAGGGGGAACGCTCAGAGATTTCCGTCGGTGCCCGTATCGCGTGATTGTTGCGACTGTTGCAAGAAGGTGACTTTGCCTTGCACGATCGGATCTTCCGCCTCGACACCGTCGGTGGCGAGGGCATCGACGAGTGCGAGATGCGTCTCGATCGTCGTGCGGATTTCGTTCGTGAGGCGTCCACGCAGGGCCTTGAGTTCGCGGATTTGATCGCTCAAGCGATTGGCCGAGGTTTGCGCAGCGGAAAGAATTTTTTCTGCGCGCACTTCGGCTTGGCCGACCATCATCTCGGATTCGCGAATCGCCGTGCGCTTCAAGTCTTCGCTCATGCTCTGCGCGGTGATGATTGTTTCACGCAACATTTGCTCGTGCCCCATGAGTTCCTTCACGCGGTCTTCGAGCTGGCGCAGGCGATCCTTCAGCGACTCGTTTTCATGGAGCATGCTTTCGTAGTCGTGTGCCACCATGCGCTGGAAGTCGAGGACTTCCTGCGCGTCGTAGCCCTTGAGCCGGGAAGCAAAACGGTGGTTTTGAATGTCGAGCGGTGTCAGTCGCATGGCATTTGGTCCTCACAGGAATTTCGAACTGCCGGCAAGAGATCGGCGGAAGTTCTTGATTTCTTGAGGAAGAAAAC
>JADFDR010000103.1 GCA_018262735.1 Geobacter sp. | reverse complement strand
TGATTTGGCGCAAGTTTCAAGATCCGGAAAAACCGGTGATCGTGCTGCTCGGCGGATCTTCGGGGGTTGGCAAAACTTCGCTTGCCGTCGAAGTGGCGCATCGTCTCGGCATTTATCGCGTGCTCTCGACGGATTCGATTCGTCAGGTCATGCGCATCATGCTTTCGCCCGCACTGATGCCACACATTCATGCGTCCTCTTACGATGCCTATCGCCATCTCACGTTTCCTCCACATCCTTCGGTGGATCCGGTCATCGAGGGTTTCAAACAGCAGGCGGCTGTCGTTTCCGTCGGTGTGCAAGCGATGATCGATCGTGCGGTTTCGGAGAGAACGAGCATGGTGCTCGATGGAGTTTCGATCGTGCCGGGCATTCTCGATCTCGATGCGTATCGGGATTCTGCGCACATTATTTTCGTGATGATTGCAGTGCTCGACACCGAAGTGATTGCGAGTCGATTCGAAAGTCGCGGCAAGGATCAAGTGTTGCGCAAGCCGCATCACTACACCGAGAACATCGATGCGATTTTGCGCATTCAAGACCATTTGTTGCAAGCCGCAGATCAGCATAGCGTTCCCATCGTCGACAACAGATCGTTTGATCGTTCGGTGATTTCGTTGCTACGCAACATCATTGACACGCTCGGACAAAAACTCCCGGTCGATTCCGATGCTTTGCTGTAGATCGTTGCGCAAATCGTTGAGCTGGATTTTTCTGCTGAGCATGCTTCCGACACTTTGGAGTTGCGGAACGCTCTCGGTGCCCGAAGAGCGTCGGCTTGGAAGGAAAACGGAGCGCGAGTTGCGCAAAGAATTTGATTTCATCCGCGATCCGATCGTCGTTGGATACGTCGAACAAATAGGACGTCGCGTCGTGGAGCAAACCGAGCCGCAGCCGTACGACTACCGTTTCTTTGTCGTCGAAAACGAGGAGATCAATGCGTTTGCTTTGCCTGCGGGTTATGTCTATGTGCATACGGGAACGATTCTCAAGGCACGCAATGCAAGTGAGCTTGCGGGCGTGATCGCACACGAGATCGGGCACGTTGCATTGCGCCATACGGCCGAGAGTTACAATCGAGAGCGCAATACGGGCATTGCGCATCAAATGCTGATTCTTCTGGCGGGAGTGTTCGGCGGGTCGTATGCGGCCGGAGCGGCGAATCTCGGCGGTGCTGTCGCGGGTAGAGCGTATTTGACGATTTACACGCGCGAGCACGAGGAAGCGGCAGATGCTTTTGCGATCGAAATTTTGCCGAAGGTAGGCATCCATCCAGAAGGACTGGTGACGTTCTTCGAGACACTCTCCGAGGAAGGCGGGTCGAAGGCGCCCGTGTTTTTGTCGACGCATCCTGCTTCGGAGACGCGCCGCGATGCGGCACGCAAGTTGATCGATGGCAAGCCGTTGCCGGAGGGGCTGCGCGACGAAGACGGCGGGCGCCTCGAGATCATTCAGCGCCGCATTCGGCTTTTGACGGGTGACACAGAAAAGTGATGAACAGGATGTGCGTGCGTTGCGAACGTAGTTCGAGACGTTGGCAACGAAGCGGACAGCGAATGTTCGTGCGTGGAGGTCGTGTGGGACGTTTTCCAAAAACCAAAATCCCGACTGTGGATTACCGTGTTTCCGTCGAGGAAATGAGGAAGCTTGAAGCGTGCGATTGGGCAGCGTTGTTTGGAACAGAGTTCTCTCCGAAGAGTTTCGTGATCGAAATTGGTTTTGGGCGTGGTGAATTCTTGATCGATCTCGCGCAAAACGATCCCGAAACGGGCTTTCTGGGTGTGGATGTGAACCACAAACGTGTACTCAAGATGGCGCATCGCTTGGTGCGAAACGAAATCACGAACGTTCGACTTTTGGAAGGAACGGGGCAATCTCTGCTCACAGCCTTGCCGACGCTGCCGTTTGTGGGTGCCTTCTGGATCAACTTCCCGGATCCGTGGCCGAAGCGGCGCCACGAGCACCGCAGGATGTTGCGCGCAGAGTTTCTTCGAGAGTTGGCGATGCGTTTGGCGCAAGGCGGTCGTCTCGAAATTGCGACGGACAACGAAGAATATGCACGTGAGATCGATGCAGCGCTTCGTGGTGAAGTGCTGCTCGAAAATCGTTTTGCGCCACACGCATTTTTGTCGGACGTGCCGGGACGAAAGCCGACCGCGTACGAACTGTTGTGGCGCGCCGAGGAACGTAAACTTCATTTTTGGTCTTACGCAAAGAAGTGACATGCACAGTATCAAGCCTCTTCCGAACATCAAAGATCTAAGCCTCGACGCGCTTCGCGAGAAATTTGCAGGCATGGGTTTGCCGCGCTATCGCGCCGATCAGGTTTTTCAAGGCTTGTATCGGCGCGGGATCGAGCATTTCGACGAAATGACCGACTTGAGTGTCGAGCTTCGCGAACGACTCACGTCCAGTTTCGCGACGGTGTCTTTGAACTGTGTCGAGGTGTTTCATTCGGAGGACGGTACAGTCAAAGCGGTTTTGCAGGCGCACGATGCTGCACGGATCGAAGCCGTGCTGATTCCCGAGCCGGAGCGCACCACGCTTTGTGTTTCGACGCAGGTCGGCTGTCCGCTCGAGTGCGATTTTTGCGCGACGGGGAAAATGGGTTTCGTGCGCAATCTCACGACGGCGGAAATTGTCGATCAGGTGTTCCGGATGCGCGCACTTCTCGACGGTGAGCGGCAGATTACCAATCTCGTCTTCATGGGCATGGGTGAGCCCTTATTGAATTTGCCGAATGTGATCGAGGCGCTACGCATTTTTCTTGATCCAAAGGGCTTTGCGTATGGGCCGCGTCGCATCACGATTTCAACATCGGGCGTCGTGCCCAAGATCCGCGAGTTGCTCGATGCTGCGCCGGTGAATCTTGCGGTTTCGCTGCACGCGACGACGGACGAAGTGCGTGATGTTTTGGTGCCGCTCAATCGACGCTTTCCGCTTGCGCTGCTACTCGGCGAATTGCGAGCACTCATGCGACAAGAATTGGTGTCAAAACGGCATCCCGTTTTTTTTGAGTACACGCTGCTTGCGGACGTGAACGATTCCGAAGCCGATGCGCACCGCTTGCTTCAGCTTTTGCGAGGCATTCCGTCAAAAATCAACGTGATTCCCGTCAATCCTCACGCGGGGTCGATCTATCGCCCACCGTCGGAAGATGCCATTCATCGTTTTATGGGAGTGCTCGCGCGCGCGCGGATGCCTGTGACGCTGCGCCGCAGTCGCGGTGCAGACATTGCGGCAGCATGTGGGCAACTTGCGCAGCAAAAAATACATTCTCAAAAGGATTCGCCAAAGACGGTCAAGCAAGCTGCGCAAGCGGCCGATGCGACCATCGATACGCACGAGGTTTGCGAAAAATGATTTATGCAGTTGGCGATATTCATGGCGAGATCGAGAAGCTCAAAGAGTTGCTCGAGAATTTACCGGTGGAGCACGGCGATGATGTCGTGTTCCTCGGCGATTACGTCGATCGAGGTCCCGACTCGCGTTCCGTCGTGGATTTTCTGATCGACTACCAGCGGAAAGTGCCTTGTGTTTTCTTGTTGGGCAATCACGAATCCATGTTTCTCGATTTTCTCGGTTGGGAAAGCAATCTCTACTTCAGCGGTGACGCTTTTTTGATGAATGGCGGCGATCGTACTTTGGCGAGTTACGGTTATTTCGATCTTCCCGATCCGTGTCCTGAAAAATTCGAATTGCCGCCCGGACACGAGGCGTTTTATCGCAATCTTCTGCCGTACTACGTGGATACGCGTTATCTCTTCGTTCATGCCGGCATTTCCCAAGAAGTGATGAATTCAAACGACATCAGCCAAGCGATTGCCGAGTCGCGTCCCGCCGATTTGCTTTGGAACCGCAATACCGGCTATTTGCCGCACAATCTCGACGTCACCATTGTGTATGGGCACACGCCGATGCCGGATTTTTCTATCCAGTGGAACCGCCCGCACAGTATTGGTATCGACACGGGCGCGGTCTATGGCGGCAAGCTTACGGCAATTCGTTTGCCCGACGAAGAACTCTTTCAAGTGTAGCATGCGAGTCGCGAAGGTGTCCGTCGGTGCGACGATGTTGCGCCGCAGTTATGGCGTGCTTGTCGCCACGTCGACGATTGCCGGAATCATCAATTTCGTACCCGGTTGCAAATTGGCGAGGTCGAGATCGGGATTGTACTGCCGCAAGAGCCAGATTGGGATATTGCCGCTTTTGCGCGAAACACCCCAAAGTGTCTCTCCCGCCTGCATCGTGTACGGTGCGGCCTCGCCAACACGATAGTTTGCGAAGAAGTCTTCTTGGATGGCGCGATGAAACTCGAGTCGTCGACGTTCAAAGATTTCTTGCGTGACGCGCGAGAAGTCGAGACGCAGTCGATCTCCGACGGAAAGTGGCGCGCGTGAGGAGATCTGGTTGAGCTGGCGCAAATCGGATGCGCGCACTTCAAGCCAGTCGGCATAGTGTCCGATCGTTTCTCCGGGTTCGACATCGATCGTTTGATCGGCCGCAACTTCGTAAAAAATGTGAAACGATTTCGTGGCGAGTGCATCGGCGGGAGCGAGCACGGGTTGCGCAGAGCCAAGCTTAACATCGCTGCGCAGTTCGTCCGTCGGTGTCGTTGCTCCGCCGGTACCGCGTGCCGAGTCGCTCGCTTGCGGTGCGCTGGCGGCTTTGGCGGGCACAGCCTCGGCGTTTGAAAGCGAGGCCGATGACGGCGCCGGTGCTTGGGCGATTTCAATAGCCTTTGGTGCCACAGTCGGAATGCGCACGGATTGTTGTGAGTTGGAGTTTGTCGTGATGTCGGGGATCGGATGCCCGGTTCCTTGCGTAGCAGGCGCAACATTCGCGACAGGCGGCACACTTTGCACGGAATTCGTTGTCGAGACGGTGGCGGCGACTCGGGTCTCGGAATCGCGGATCGGGGAGTTTTCCGTCGGTGTATTTCTCCTTGGCAAGAGCAACACTTGGCCTACATAGATTTGGTTTTTATTGCGCAAATCGTTTGCGGCGATGATTGCGCTCTCGTCAAGGTTGAAGCGCTCGGCGATCAAGAGCAGAGAATCCCCACGCCGAACGGTGTAGCGTCCGCTTGACGGAGGCGCCTCGTTGCGCACGATTTCGGCGCTGGAATCCTCCGCGCGTCCCGGCAGTTGCAAGACTTGCCCGACGCGAATTTGATTGCGATCACGAATCCCGTTGGCGGCGATCAGCTTTTGTTCATTGACACCGAAGCGTTTGGCAATGCTCGACATGGTGTCGCCGGTGTGCACGCGGTAAAAGTCATCCTGATCCTGTGAGCCAAAGCGCTGCTGCGGCGCGATGCTCGCAATCCGAGTCGCCGCCGATTGCGTGCGGCGTGCATCCTTGGGAATCCAGAGTTGATAGTTTTGGGGAATGTGTTTTTCGCCCTTCCACACCGGAATGCGTAACGCTAAATTGTGTTCCCGAAGCAGGTCGAGGTCGATGTCCAAAGCGCTTGCGATCTGCGCTGCCGGATAATAGTGATCGAGTACGACGCTTTCGTATTCCACGGGCTGATGGCGCGCGAGTTTGCCGAAATACTTCTCGGCATTCGACGACACTTCCCATGCTGCGAGCAGTTCCGTGTAAAAATTGCGCGACGCGAAGCCAAACGATTTGCTTTCATATTTTTGAATGATGACTGCGATGTCGTCGGTGCCGAGCGTGCGCTTGGCGCGTTGCATGCCCCCGGCGCCGTGGTTGTAGGCGGTAATCGCAAGCGGCCAAGCGCCCGTGACTTCGTAGTTGTAGGCAAGAAGCTTCGCTGCCGCTTCGGTGGCTTTGAAAGGATCCATGCGTTCATCGACGGTGTAATCGATTTTGAGATAACGCTTGCCCGTCGATTGCATGAATTGCCAAAGTCCCGCCGCACCGACGTGAGAATAGGCGCGCGGATTGAATGACGATTCGACATGCGGCAGTGCCGTGAGTTCGATCGGCAAGCCTTGATCGCGGAAGGTTTTTTCAATGAAGGGTTGCCAGGCACCGCTGCGAATCAGTCCATCGCGAAACTTGTCGGCTTGTCCGCGCTGGAAGCGCACGTTTTCCGCTGCATCACGCAAGGTTTGATTCGAGACGCCTGCTGGCCAAAGGTCGAGTACGGCGCGCGCTTCGGACGAAAGATCGCTGCGATTGCCTTCTGCCAAGGTGTTCAGGATTTCCGCGTACTTTGTGCGCTCCTGCGCGATCACGCGCTCGTCGGTGGCAGT
>JADFDR010000102.1 GCA_018262735.1 Geobacter sp. | reverse complement strand
GAACTACTGCGCATCCAAGGCCGGCCTCATCGGTGCCACGAAAGCGCTCGCGCTCGAACTCGCCAAGCGCAAGATCACCGTCAATTGTGTCGCGCCAGGATTGATCGAAACGGAAATGGCACACAACGCGCCCGTCGAGGCCATTCAAAAAATGATTCCGATGCAGCGTCTCGGAAAACCGGAAGAAGTCGCGAGCGTTGTTGCGTTCCTCTTCTCCCCCGCCGCTTCCTACATCACGGGACAGGTTCTCTCCGTGAACGGTGGCTTGCAGTAAGAGCGCGAATTACCAATCCGCGTCGTCGAGGCGAACCACGGCCGGATTCGTACGCCGATACAAATACAAGGCCAGTTGATCGGCCATCTGATACTTCTCGGCCATAAGCTGATTGATCTCCTCCGTCTCCACCGGCGAAGAAATCGGGATTGCATGAAGGCGAAGTTTTTTCCCGTCGCGTTCAATCTCGACGCTGGGGTTCTCAAGAATGCGTTGATACCAGTCGGTTTGCGCATTGTTCGCACGCAAGTACATATTGCGTCCGGAATCCACGATCCACACTCGACTTTCAAAGCCGACGTCCGACGCATCCCAAGTCGAAAGCGTCACCTTCTCGCCCGTCGTTTCGATCACGGTAAACGCCGCCATTGCCGCGACGCCAAGAACAACAATTAGAAGTGTAATCCCGCGCATAGTTCAACCTGCCCCTTGCTTGCCTTGTAGGATTTGGCTCGCCTCGCAGCGCACGCCTCAGATCCGATCCGTCGGCAGCCGATTGAGGCCATTCCATTGCGGCCATTCGAGCTACACGACAAAGACGGCATAACGCGATTCGACCTGAGAATTCCCGCCTAGTACCGCTCACTCTGCGCTAGGCGAAAACCGTTTTGCAAGAGTTTTGCAGTGAAAAAGCTTCGGCGTATGTCACGAACCGGCAATACACAAGACGTTACCAGCAGACGCGACGTGCCTTGGGTGCGTTGCCTTCACTCCCGTGTTGCTCCGCCGAGACCGGCAGCGAGCTTCGCACCGAGCGCGACGTGCCTTGGGTGCGTTGCCTTCACTCCCCCGCTCCGGATCACGCCCCTTTAAAGGGTGCGTCACGAAGCCAAGGCAACCGCCTCATGCCAATGCGCGCCGCCAGACCCAACGTCGCTGCTCGGCGCCCAGAGTCAGACTCCCGGACGCGCCCAACGAAAGCCAGCGCAAGAATTCGAGTGCCGGCGGCCATGCGAGACTCGGAAGTGGTGTGCTCTCGAGGGTCAAATCGAAATCAAGATCGATGCTACCCGGCCGGGCGACACCATTCGTTGTCAGCAACATTCCAAATGCGTAGGCGACCTCGGGCTCCTCGATCAAATGCTTGAAAAGCGGTGGCAGCGGTTCGTCGCCAATCACGACCAGAACCGGTTGCTGGGGGGCGCGCTCCAAATGCAACATCGCCTCCAAGAACGCATGTCCAAACGTGTCGGCTTCGGCCGCGAGCGAACTACTCGGCTGACAGTTGCCGGTAGCAATCGAAAACAAACCTGCCTGAGCGTTATGCACGGAGTGGCTGAACTGCATCGGCGACACGATCTGCCCCTTCACGATGGTGTCGATGATCTGCACCGCAATATGGATCGCACCATGCCGCGACGCGAAGACCGTGCGCACCTGAGACAAATCTTGCGCCTCACACGCCTCGAACGCAGCTTGCAACATCATTCGCGTAAGTCGCGAGCAGCGCCGACGCAGCATCGCAGGCAGAAACTCGGCTTCCGGCTTGCCCTCGTGGCCAAGAACACTCGGTTCTTTGGCCCACGCTTCCCATGCCTCTCGATTCATGCAGTTGGGCGTCCATGCCGACCAGCGCTGAAGTGTCACTTTCATGCGACACCTCCATCACCGACGATCAATGTGCAATTGTTGCCGCCAAAACCAAACGAATTCGTCATCACATACGCAGAGCCTTGCACTTCGCGAATCGCACCCGGTGCGACGAGTGCAAGCGGAGGAATTTTCGGATCGGGTACGCCGTCGTAGCAATGTGGCAGCAAAGGCAATTTCGCATCGCCACGCGCGGCAAGCATCATCCAGCAAAACGCAAGCTCCATCGCACCCGCTGCTCCCAAAGTGTGACCGACGAGCGACTTCGTGGACGAACACGGCAAATGCGATCCAAAAACCCGGTCTACGGCAGCTCCTTCCATCTCGTCATTCAATTGTGTACCCGTGCCGTGCAAGTTGAGATACGCAATGGCCTTGGCCGCAAGCCCGGCATCTGCAAGCGCGCCACGCATGGAAGTTTCGGCACCGCGGCCTTCGGGATCCGGAGCCGAAATGTGATGCGCTTCCGTCGATTCGCCAACACCGAAAAGTTTCACTCTGCTCGCATTCACATCGCGCGTCACGAGAAATACCGCAGCGCCTTCTCCGAGCGTGAGACCGGAGCGATTGGCGCTAAACGGATTTGAAGCCGACGCCGAAATCGCCTGCAACGATTGAAAGCCATGCGTGGTAAGGCCGCAGAGGGAATCCGCACCACCGGCAATCACGGCATCGCAAACACCGAGCGCAAGCAAAGATCTCGCCGACGCAAGCGCGCGCGCACTGGACGAACACGCGGTCGAAAGAGAAAACGTCGGCCCCCGAACGCCGAGATACGCCGCCACGAATCCTGCCGCACCGCCAAACTCGAGTTGTGGATATTCAAATTGAGGTAACAAAAATCCGTGTCGGTAGTGATTCAGGATTGCGGCTTCGCCTTCGGCGCTGCCCGAAGTGCTTGTCCCCATCACCACACCCACGCGCTCCGATCCAAAACGCTCGATCGCCTCGCGTACCTCCGGCTCGATCTGCTGCAAGGCAAGCAGCGAGAGCGCGTTGTTCCGGCAAGCATAACGATGGAGAGATTTTGGAATTTCCGGCAGCGCAGCCGACACCGCACCGACGATCAAGTCCACGCCAGGAATAAAATCCAGGCGATGCACCAAGCCGGATGCATCGCCCGCGAGAAGGCGCGGCCAGATCTGCGCTTGGCCTACACCAAGACAGTTCACGATCCCCATCGCAGGGAGCGCACAGGGTTGTCGCGCGGAACCTTTGGCCCGATTCGCGCTTGGAGTCGCTTCGTTCACCTTTGCCTCGATTCAGGATCCGTTCTGCTGCCGTCGGTCTGCACAAAATTGCAATCCCAACACGTGTGCGTCGTTTCCGCTCGATTCGCCGCGTGCGGCACAATATCATTCTGCATCACTCGCGAGGGGACAAGTGTTTTGATCGCGAAGTCTCGTCGGCGCAAGGAGTCAAACGATGTTGATCGTCAATCACTGCATTCAAATTCCTCTTCGCGAATTCGAATTCCAATATGCGCGAAGTTCGGGAGCCGGCGGGCAAAATGTAAACAAAGTCAATAGCAAGGCTATTTTGCGTTGGAATGTGGCCGTCTCGACGGCGCTTCCCGACGAGGTTCGCACGCGCCTCTTCAAGCGCCATCGCGCGCGCATCACGAAAAACGGCGAACTCGTATTGCAAAGCCAACGCTTCCGCGATCAAGGACGCAACACCGCCGATTGCCTCGAAAAACTTCGCGCTCTTTTGCTTGGGATTGCCACACCCCCCAAGCCGCGCAAAGCCTCGAAACCCAGCACGGCCGCCAAGGGTCGCCGCCTCGAAACCAAACGCATTCTTTCCGAGAAAAAGCGCACACGAAAGCGCGTGCATCCGACGGAAAACTGAAAACTCGGCTGTGCTCGCGCGACCGTCGGTGCAAGACGAGGATCGAGGCAATCACCGAAAATGGCGCGGGATCAAAGCTTCGCTGCGTGTTTTACGTTGCGTGCTTCCGCCATCAAAATCACGTTCTCGGCGATGTTCGTCGCGTGATCGCCAACGCGCTCCAGATTCTTCGCAACTTGCATGATGTCGATCGCTTGAAAGGCATTTTCAGGTTGCGTCGGAATCTGTGCCAACTCGAATTGAATCACCTCGTCTTGCAACTGATCGGTTTCATCGTCCGCCGCGAGCACGCGTTCCGCCTGACGTGGATCGTTGCGACTAAACGCATCCAGTGCTTGTCTCAACATTTCTTGGCTCTGCCTGCTGAGCGCATCCAGACGATCCGAAATCACGACTTCCGGACGCTCTGCAATACGAATCGCACTCTGCGCGATATTGCGCGACAAATCGCCGATTCGCTCGAGTTCGTTCGCGATCATCTTGATCGCAAGAATCGTGCGCAAGTCCGCCGCCACCGGCGCCTGCAACGCAAGCGCATGAAGCACGCCCTTGTCGATCGCAAGATCCAGGCGATCGATTTCGAGATCGTCCTGTTTCACTTCGGTGGCAAGCACGACGTTCTTTTCGCGCAACGCGCGCAGCGACTTGCTTAGGATCGCTTCGGAATGCGCACCCATGCGCAAAATCAACTCGCGCAACTCCGCCAACATTTGCACAAAGGTTCGATTCAAAGAAATCTCCTTGTCCTTCGACACATAAAATTGTTGTAAAACATCCACTCGCTTCTTCCATGGCGTGATAACACCAAAGTACGATCACTCACTCTCGCATCGTCAACCGTAACGGCCCGTGATGTAATCGTTCGTGCGCGCCTCGTGCGGATTCGTAAAAATTTCCGAGGTCTCTCCAAATTCGATCAACTCCCCCAAATAGAAGAACCCTGTGCGCTGCGAAACGCGCGCCGCTTGCTGCATATTGTGCGTCACGATCGCAATGGCATAGCGTCCTCGTAAGTCGTGGATCAACTCTTCGATCTTGGCGGTTGCAATCGGATCGAGCGCCGAGCACGGCTCGTCCATCAAGATCACCTCCGGATCGACGGCAACGGTACGCGCAATACAAAGCCGCTGCTGTTGCCCTCCGGAAAGTGCCATTGCAGAATGCTGCAAGCGATCCTTCACTTCGTCCCAAAGGCCGGCGCGACGCAAACTTTGCTCGACGATCGCATCGAGTTCGGCACCCTTTCGCGCCAGGCCATGGATTCGCGGCCCATACGCAACGTTTTCATAAATCGACTTCGGGAAGGGATTGGGTTTTTGAAACACCATGCCCACCCGCGCACGCAGCTCGACCACATCCATCGTATCCTCGAAGATCGATTGCCCGTCGAGCAGAATTTCTCCACGGACAGAGCAACTCGAAATAGTGTCGTTCATGCGATTGAAGCTACGCAAAATCGTCGACTTCCCGCAGCCCGACGGGCCAATCAACGCCGTCACCACGTCCGTGCGCAAATCGAGACTCACGTCTTTCACGGCCTGCGTGTCGCCGTAATACACGCTCACGGTCCGGGCGCGCATCTTGAGCGCCGGATCGCTCGCAGCGGCTCCATCGCGTGCCTCGCTCTCCATGTCTTGCGCCTCGCGCATCCTCTCTCCTCTCGTTTTCATGCTCGTACGTCCGACACTTACCAGCGTATCTCGAATCGCTGGCGCAACCCGACGGCGACTCCATTCATGAGAATCAAAAATCCCAACAAAACCAAAATGGCACCGGAAGTTTTCTCGAGAAAGGCACGCTCCGGACTGTCCGCCCAGAGATACACTTGAACGGGCAATGTCGTCGCTGCATCGAACACCGAACCGGGAGCATCGACGATAAACGCCACCATACCGATCATGAGTAGCGGCGCAGTTTCTCCAAGCGCGCGGGCCATACCCAAAATCGTTCCCGTCAAAATTCCAGGCATTGCGATAGGCAGGATGTGATGCAGAACGACTTGTGTCGGCGAAGCACCCATTCCGATCGCCGCCTCACGAATCGACGGTGGGACGGCACGAATCGCCGCGCGTCCCACGATGATTACCGTCGGAAGCGTCATCAAGGCGAGCGTCAAACCACCGACGAGCGGAGCCGAGCGTGGCAGATGCATCGCGTTCAAAAACACCACGAGCCCGAGCAAGCCAAACACAATCGACGGCACCGCAGCAAGGTTGTTGATGTTGATTTCGAGGAAATCCGTAAGTCGTCCTTTTTTCGCAAAACATTCCAGATGAACCGCCGCCGCAACGCCGAGCGGAAACGAACACAAAAAAGCGACAAGAAGCGTCAGGAAGGAGCCCCTGAGAGAGCCGTAAATCCCGGCCATCTCCGGTTCGCGCGAATCTCCCGCCGTAAAAAATGTCGTATTGAAGGTCGTGCGCAACTTGCCGCGTGCGTGCAGCGCCTGCAGCCACGATTGCTGAAGGAGTGAAAAACGCTCTTCTGTGTCGCTCGTGTCCTCGACGCTGCGTCGCGCTTCCGCGCCTTGCGCAAGCCGCTCCGCCCCCGCCCGACTTCGCACAAAA
>JADFDR010000101.1 GCA_018262735.1 Geobacter sp. | reverse complement strand
GAGATACGGCGTATGCGCTTCGAACTCGGCGGCACAAGTATCGACGCGCTTGAACACCGGCCGCACACCGACGGAGTGGCGCAGCGCACGCACTGCGTCTTCGGAAATTTTCCAGAGCGTCGCCAAGCGCCGATCCGAAAAACCAAGTTGCTTCGCCAGGCGCAGCCAATCTCCGCGCTCGCTCGGCACAAGTTCGCGCAGCAACATTTCCAGAGCGACGATCTCTTGGAGATTGCGCAAAAACCACGGATCGATCTTCGAACGATGAAAAATTTCTTCGACCGACACACCGCGCCGCATCAGTTCTGCAATCGCCAAGATGCGATCCGGGCGCGGCACGACGACTCGATCCCAAAGATATTCGAGCTCGTCTTTGCCGCGCGGAATTTCGAGTTCATCGAGCCCCGTCCAACCGACTTCGAGCGAGCGCAGCGCTTTTTGCAAACTCTCTTTGAACGTGCGCCCGATCGCCATCGCTTCACCGACGGATTTCATCTGCGTCGTGAGTTCGTCGCTCGCCCCGGGAAATTTCTCGAACGTGAAGCGCGGAATTTTCGTCACGACGTAATCGATGCTCGGCTCGAACGACGCCGGCGTTTCGCGCGTGATGTCGTTGCGAATTTCATCGAGCGTGAAACCGACCGCGAGCTTCGCCGCAAACTTCGCGATCGGAAAACCAGTCGCCTTCGACGCCAGCGCCGACGAGCGCGAAACGCGCGGATTCATTTCGATCACGATCATTGCGCCATCTTTGGGATTCACCGCAAACTGAATGTTCGATCCGCCGGTGTCGACGCCGATCTCACGAATGATCGCAAGCGCCGCATCGCGCATTTCTTGATACTCGCGATCCGTGAGCGTTTGCGCAGGCGCCACCGTGATGGAATCACCCGTGTGTACCCCCATCGGATCAAAGTTTTCGATCGAACACACGATCACCACGTTGTCGGCGCGATCGCGCATCACTTCAAGTTCGTATTCCTTCCAACCAAGCGCGCTCTGCTCGATCAAACATTCATGTGTCGGGGATTGTTGCAACGCCCAATCGACCAAGCGGTCGAAATCGGCCTCTTCGAAACAAACCGAACCGCCCGTGCCGCCCATCGTGAAACTCGGGCGAATGATCGCAGGAATGCCGGTGCGCTTCACGATTTCGCGCGCTTCTTCGACGGAGTGCGCGACACCCGAAGCCGGAACCTTGAGTCCCAGTTTTTCCATCGCTTCGCGAAAGAGCTGGCGGTCTTCGGCTTTGTGGATCGAATCGATCTGCGCGCCGATCAATTCGACTTTGTATTTCTCGAGCACGCCCGCTTTGTGCAACGCGATCGCAAGATTGAGCGCCGTCTGTCCGCCGAGCGTCGGCAAAATCGCATCCGGCTTTTCGCGTTGAATGATTTTTTCGACGGCTTCGACGGTCATCGGCTCGACATAAGTGCGATCTGCCGTTTCGGGATCGGTCATGATCGTGGCCGGATTCGAGTTGATCAGCACCACGCGATAGCCTTCTTCGCGCAGCGCCTTGCAAGCTTGGGTGCCCGAGTAATCGAACTCGCAGGCTTGGCCGATCACGATCGGACCCGAACCAATAATCAAAATCGTCTTGATGTCAGTGCGTTTCGGCACGCTTCACACTCCCTTGGCAATCTGAGCGCCCGTTACTTTTTCGCCCGCGCGATGGCGCCGGGTCATTTCGTAAAAGCGTTGAAAGAAGAAACTCGCATCGTGCGGGCCGGGCGCGGCCTCCGGGTGATACTGCACGGAAAACAGCGGACGCTTGCAATGCGCTATACCTTCGATGGTGTCATCGTTGAGATTGCGATGCGTGATCTCGACCGGTTCTCCGACGGCGCGCAGCGAATCGGGATCCACTGCATAGCCATGATTCTCGGCGCAGATCGCCACGCGCCGCGTCTGCGCATCTTGATTCGGTTGGTTGCCGCCGTGATGCCCGAACTTGAGTTTTCGAGTCGTGCCGCCGAGCGCGAGGCTCAAGATCTGATGGCCCAAGCAAATGCCGAAGACCGGCTTTTGCTCGACGAGTTCGCGCACAATTGCGGGCGCATCTTTCACCGCCACCGGATCGCCAGGCCCGTTCGAAAGAAAAATTGCATCCGGCTGAAACGCCAGAGCGTCCTTCGCCGGTGTATGGGCAGGCACCACCGTCACATCGAAACCGTGATCGTGCAGCAAGCGCAAAATATTGCGCTTCACACCGTAGTCGTAGGCAACGACTTTGAGGCGCTCCGTCGGTGCAGCGCGGCGCGGAAGCTGTCCGTCGATGCCGGGCCAACCACCTTCGTTCCATACATAAGGTTTTGCGCAAGTCACCGTCGCCGCCAGGTCGCGCCCGTCGAGCGACGGCGCCGCTTTGGCGAGCTTCACGAGTTGCGCGGCATCTTGTTGCGCGGGATCGGTCGAGATCACACCCATCTGAAAACCCAAATCGCGAATCCGGCGCACCAGCGCGCGCGTGTCGAGATTCGAAATTCCGACGACGCCGTGGCGCTTCAAGTAGTTGCCGAGCGACTCCTGGGCGCGCCAATTGCTCGGCGCATCGAAGACTTCCTTCACCACGAAGCCCGAGAGAAACGGCCGCGCCGCTTCTTCGTCTTCGCGGTTCACACCCACGTTACCGATTTGTGTGTAAGTCATCGTCACGATCTGCCCGGCATACGAAGGATCGGTGATGATTTCCTGGTAGCCCGTCATGCTCGTGTTGAAACAAACTTCGCCGATGCCGATGCCGCGCGCGCCAAAGCCCATGCCGCGATATACCGTTCCGTCGGCCAGCGCAAGCAAAGCAGGATTCCGATTCCGCATTTGAGTCACGGGTGCAGCACTCCTCGTTCTACGTCATATACCAAGCGGCCCGCGACGATCGTGGCCACCGCGCGGCCGCGCAATCGCGCACCCGCCCACGGTGAATTGATACTCTTCGAATACCCTTTCACCGGGTCATAAGTCCATTCGCGTTCGGGATCGATCACCACCACGTCGGCAACATCACCGACGGAAAGCGAACCGCCTGCTTGCTGCAAAATCTGCGCGGCGTTCGTCGACATCGCACGCACCCAAGCGAGCGGCGCCAAGCGCCCCGCGCGCACGAGTTCGAGCGTCACCGGCACGGCGGTTTCGAGCCCCAGCACGCCACACGGCGCTTCGATGAAATCCACTTCTTTTTCGTGAATCGCATGCGGCGCGTGATCTGTAGCGACACAATCGAGTGTTCCATCCACCAAGCCCTGCACACAGGCTTCGCAATCTTTTTGCGAACGCAACGGCGGCGCCATTTTCGCATTGGTGTCAAACCCAAGCGTCGCAGCGTCGGTGAGCGCAAGATGGTGCGGCGTGACTTCCGCCGTCACCCGAATTCCCTGTTCGCGCGCGCGACGAATCAAGTCCACGGCTTCGTGCGTCGAAACATGCGCCACGTGCAAGTGTGCTCCCGTCTCCGACGCAAGCATGATGTCGCGCGAAACCAAAACCGCTTCGGCAAGATTGGGATTGCCCGGCAAACCGAGCTTGGTCGAGATCGGGCCTTCGTTCACCACACCACCCGCAACCAGCGAACAATCTTCCGCATGCACGATGATCGGCACGTCGATCATCTTTGAATATTCGAGCACGCGGCGCATCACGCCGCTGTCCATGATCACTTTGCCATCGTCGCTGAAAGCGACCGCACCGGCGGCGCGCTGCGCCACCATCTCGGTCATGACCTCGCCCTTGAGTCCCTTTGTCGCTGCTGCGATCGGATACACGCGCGCCGGCGAAGTCGCTCGCGCACGCTCCAAAATATATTGTGTCACCGACGGATCGTCGTTGACGGGCGAAGTATTGGCCATGCAAGCCACCGCCGTAAAACCACCCGCCACCGCCGCGCGCCCACCCGAGCCGATGTCTTCTTTGTATTCTTGCCCGGGCTCGCGCAGGTGCACGTGCATGTCGACGAAGCCCGGCGCCACCCAACACCCTTTTGCGTCAATCACCTCGGCCTTGCCCGCCGCCAAACCCGCGCCAAGGCCCGCAATGCGACCATCTTCAATCAGCACATCCGCCTGCACATCGAGCCCCGCCACCGGATCAAGCACTCTGCCGCCGCGAATCAAAATTCGACTCATGAAGTCCTCTACTTTCTTCTGTTCGAACGCTTCTGCCCTAACTTTATTTCTTGATGCTCGATTTTTGGATTCGCGTTGGATGGTTACGACCTTTCGTTTGCACCCATGCGAGCCGTTTCTTTCAAACACTTTTTTGCGTTATTCACATCGCCTCTTCACTCCGGCGCGCGTCCGGTCAAGAGATAAAGCACCGCCATACGCACGGCGACGCCGTTGCGCACCTGATCCAAAATCACGCTCGGTCGTCCGTCGGCAATCGTCGGCGAAAGCTCGACGCCGCGATTCACCGGCCCGGGATGCATCACGATCGCATCTGCTTTGGCATAGGCGAGCTTCGCGTCGTTGAGACCAAAGGTTGCGGAGTATTCGCGCACGCTCGGAAACAACGCACCCGCCAAACGCTCGGTCTGGATGCGCAACATCATGATCACATCGACGCCGTCGATCGCGTCGCGCATTTTCGTAAACGCTTTCACGCCGAGGCTCTCGATATCTGACGGAATCATCGTCGGTGGCCCGGCCACGCGCACCTCGGCGCCCAGCTTCGAAAAGCCGTAGATGTTCGAGCGTGCGACACGCGAATGTGCAATGTCGCCCACGATCGCCACCGAAAGTCCGTCGATGCGTCCCTTCTTTTGACGCACCGTGAGCAAATCGAGCAGCGCCTGCGTCGGATGTTCGTGCGCACCGTCGCCGGCGTTGATCACGGGACACTCAAGTGCGTCGGCAATCCGTCGCGGCACACCCGAAACCGCGTGGCGCACCACGACTGCATCCGGATCCATCGCTGCGAGCGTGCGCGCCGTGTCGAGAATGCTCTCCTTCTTCGTCAGGCTCGAACTCGACGAGGAGAAATTGATGACGTCCGCCGAAAGCCGCTTGCCCGCGATCTCGAAACTCGTGCGCGTGCGCGTCGACGATTCGAAGAAAAGATTGATGATCGTGCGGCCGCGCAAGCCCGGCACCTTCTTCACTTCGCGCTCGCCCACTTCCTTCATACGCTCCGAAGTGTCGAGGATCAGCTCGATCTCTTCGCGCGTGAGATCTTCGATACCCAGCAAATCGCGTCCAATCATCGCAAAGCCTCCGTCGGTGCAGCATCGAGCAGCACGACTTCGAGCGGCCCTTCGAGCGTGCCGTTCTCGCCGCGCAACACCACGTTTTGATTTTTCTGGGTCGGCACGTTCTTGCCGACGTAATCGCAGCGAATCGGAAGTTCGCGATGCCCGCGATCGACGAGCCCCGCAAGTTGCACGCTCTGCGGCCGGCCAAAATCCATCAGCGCATCCATCGCCGCACGGATCGTGCGCCCCGTATTCACAACGTCGTCTACCAAGATCACGATCCGGCCATCGACGGCCGACGGCATTTCGGTGTGTCGAATCGTCGGACGCGCCTTACCGCAATCGCGACTCAAATCATCGCGATACAGCGTCGTGTCAAGAACACCGACGGGTGTCGACGCACCCGAGATCTCCTGCAATTTCTCCTGCAGCCGACGCGCCAGCGGCACGCCGCCGTTCGGAATCGCGACGAGATACAAGCGTTCGACGCTCCCGTTGCGCTCCAGAATTTCGTGCGCAATTCGCGTGAGTGCGCGCTGAATCGCGGCCTCATCGAGCACGATGCTGCCAGCTTGCGGCGCTTCGTTCGCTGCGACGGAAGAGTTCGTTGGCGAGAAATTTTGCGTGGAATTCGGTGCGGAAGATTGGTCCGAATGGGAAGCGCTGGCGTTGTTTGCGCGCGCATTTTTCGAGTTGGAATCCGACGACGCACTCGGCATCTTCGCACCCGACCTTTCTTCGTCTCACAGGACGAAATTAAAAGGCTAACCATGAACCGGGGCCGAGCATAACGGCCCCCCCCGCCCGCCGTCAAACCCTTCACCGCCACCCACGCAAAAAAAATCGCAAGCCCGGTGCCGCATCTCCCTCGAAAACCCTTCGCGAACGCCCCGAGCAAACTCGCACTCCAAGACCGGTCGCATCGACTCGCATCAAACCGCACTGCACCTGCAAGCCCCCGCCATCCTCCCCGTTTTCCGTCGCTAGACAACTCGAAGCCCGGCTCGGCCGCACCGTCCGCGTCGAGCTTGCGGCGTAACGGTATCGCCAATGCAACGCCCAACGTAAGCTTTGAGCATTGCCCAAAACGTGCGGTATGGTTTTGAGTGCAACCTGAGGCGGCCGCCATGGAATGGAAAAA
>JADFDR010000100.1 GCA_018262735.1 Geobacter sp. | reverse complement strand
ATTTTACTTGCGGAGATGCGACGCATTGGCGCGCGTCCGCCGATGATGACGATTGGCGCGCAAATGATCGGTCCGCTGCTCTTGATGGTGGGCACCGACGAACAAAAGGCGACTCATCTTCCGAAAATTGCGAGCGGTGAACTTGCTTGGTGTCAGGGCTACAGCGAACCGAATGCGGGTTCGGATCTTGCGAGCATTCAAACCCGTGCCGTACGCGACGGCGACGATTTGATTTTGAACGGGCAGAAAGTCTGGACTTCTTACGCGGATCGTTCGGACTGGATGTTCATGATCGTGCGCACCGATCCGGACGTGCCGAAGTGGGCCGGCATCACATTCTTGCTTGTCGATATGAATGCGCCCGGTGTCACCACGCGCCCCATCGAGTTGATCAGCGGGTCGTCACATTTTTGTGAAACCTTCTTCGAAAATGTGCGCGTGCCGTTGAAGAACGTGGTGGGTGAACTCAATGACGGTTGGAATGTGGCCAAGCGTTTGTTGCTTTTCGAACGCCAGTTTATCACCGAAGTGCGCGCGTTCGATTCCGAAGACAAGGGCGGCGAGTTGCTCGTCAATCTCGCGCGCAAGCACGTCGGGCCGCCGACGGGGCCGATCGCCGACGCGAGCATCCGGCAGCGCATTGCGCAGTTTGGCATGGATAGCCTCTGTTCCGATCTCACGATGAAGCGCACCGATCAAGCCATCAAAGCCGGCAAGATGCCCGGCGGCGAAGTGATGATTTTCAAACTCGTGGCGTCGGAGCTTGAGCAGCGTCGCTGCGAATTGCAGGTTGACATCGCGGGTGTGTATGGCTGCGGTTGGGACGGTGACGCGTTTGAGAAAACCGAGCTGGCCAACACGCGCGAGTGGTTGCGTGCGGCGGCGATGTCGATCGAAGGCGGTACGTCGGAAATCAATCTCAACATCATTGCCAAGCGTGTGCTTGGTTTGCCGGATTAAGTAGGACAAGTCATGGCGTTGATACTCGATGAAGATCAGCAGATGATCAAAGAAACGGCGCGCGAATTCGTGCAAGAGAATTCGCCGATCACGCGAGTGCGCGAACTGCGCGACTCGAACGATGCCGACGGTTTTTCGCGCGCACTTTGGAAAGAGATGGCCGAGCTCGGTTGGGCCGGCATCGTGATTCCCGAAGAATACGGCGGCCAAGGTCTTGGCTGGATGGAACTTGGCGTGATCCTCGAAGAGTGTGGCCGCACGCTGGTGCCCGAGCCGTTCGTTTCGACGGTGCTGCTCGGCTCGACGGCGCTCCTGCTCGGCGAGAACGAGACGGCGAAGAAAGATTTGCTGCCTGCGGTTTGTCGCGGCGAGCGTTTGCTTGCGTTTGCGTTTCAAGAGACGGCGCATTTTCATCCGTTTGCGATCGAGACGCGCGCAGAGGCATCGGGCGGGCGCTACAAGCTGAATGGCAAAAAGGTGTTCGTGCTCGACGGACATGTGGCCGATTCGCTGATCGTGGCCGCACGCACCGCCGGAAAATCCGGAGAGCGCGACGGAATTACACTTTTTGTTGTCGATGCGAAGGCCGCCGGCGTTTCGATCGAGCGCGCGAATATGCTCGATTCGCGCAACGCCGCCGAAGTGACACTGAAAAATGTCGAGCTCGAAGCGAGTGCCGTGCTGGGGCAACCCGGACAAGGCGGAGAGCTTCTCGAAGCCGTACTCGATCGCGCGGCGATCGGACTTTCGGCGCTGATGCTCGGCGGTGCGCTCGAAGCCTTCGACCGCACGATCGCCTATCTCAAAGAGCGCAAGCAATTCAACGTGCCGATCGGTTCGTTTCAAGCTTTGAAGCACCGCGCGTCGCGGATGTTTTGCGCGCTCGAGTTTTCGAAGTCGATCGTGCTCGGTTCGCTTACAGCGCTCGACGCTGGCGACACGAATATCGCGAAGCTTGCTAGCACGGCGAAGGCGCAACTTGACGAGACCTTCGCGTTGGCGGCGAAGGAAGCCGTGCAAATGCACGGTGGCATTGGTGTCACCGACGAGTGTGACATCGGGTTTTATCTCAAGCGTGCCAAGGTGGCGGGCAAGACGTTTGGCGACGCCAGTTATCACCGCGAGCGTTTTGCGCGGCTCGAAGGCTACTAGCAGCTACTTTCAGAAAGGAAAAATCTCATGGAAGAAATCAATTACAAGAATGTGGATGCGATCAAGGCGAAGATCAGCGAGAAATTCGGTCCGTTCGGCAAGCAATTCACGGTGACACAAGAGATCATCAATCAGTTTGCGGATCTCACCGACGATCATAGTTGGATTCACGTTGACATTGAAAAGTGTAAGCAGATGAGTCCGTTTGGCGGACCGATCGCGCACGGTTTCTTGACGCTGGTGCTTTTGCCGCGCCTCACGGCGCCCGAGCCGGATTTCAAGATTGTCGGCTTCAACACAATCGTGAATTATGGCTCAGACAAGCTGCGCTTTCCGGGGCCGGTGCCGGCGGGCAGCGCGATTCATATGTGCACACGCATTGCGAACGTGGAAGCCAAGCCGAAGGGCACGTCCGTGACCATGGAAACCGCGGTGCACGTCGTCGGCCAAGAGCGCCCGGCTGTGATCTATCAGATGATCATGCTCTACATGTAAAAGTGTAGATTGCTGTTGCGCGGTTTGCCGCGCAACGTGCGCATCATTCTGCGGCCTTGCGTGTGACTCTCTGTTCGCGCAAGGCCGCACTGTTTTGTTTCATGGCCTCATACGCTTCGCGCGGAATTTTGATGAAAAGCCCTGTGGCGTCGGCCGTGAGTTCTCCGTTGGCATACATCTTCCCGGTCGTGAAAATTTTTCGTCCCTCGACGCGATCGAAATGACCTTCGAGACGCAATTCGGTGTGGAGGGGCGTGGGGCGGCGGTAGCGCACCGTGAGTGTGCCGGTGACGCCCGGTTCGCCCGAAAATCCTTGTGCAACGCCGAGCAGTTCGTCGAAGACCGCAGCGACGTAGCCGCCGTGGACATATCCCGGTGGGCCTTCGTAGGCGTCGCCGAAATTCACGTGCCCAATCACGACACCGTTTTCGTTTTGAATGCCGAGCGGCGGCGCGAGCGGATTGAGTTTGCCGGTGAGCGGACCAAAGGCGAGATACGACTGCGCGTCGTTCTCGGTGGCAGTCGCCGAAAAGCTCGTGCGCGCGTCGCGCAAGGGCAGCGCTTCGAGGCGCGCGATGACACTGTCGAGTGTCTTCGCGATTTCGATTAGTTCCGGCGTCGGAACATCGACGGTCGTGGTTTTTTCGATCAGACGCCGCATCGTGTTGGCCAACGCTTCGCCGGGGTGTCCGGCAAATTCTTGGAAGCGGCGCAAAAGTCCGGCGGCGTGCGAGGGGCGATCGGTTTCATCGGTCGGTGTCAAAGTGACTCTCCGCGGTGAATAGGGGTTGGTTTTGTAGCGCGTCTTCGTGCTCTGTTTTTGTATCACGTTATAATTTTTTCAAATTTTTGTGGTTTCGGCGTGCGAGTTGACCCGTCAGTCATGTTCATAACTAGCAGAATCAAAAGGGTTTTTCACTTGCTTGCCCCTCAGGGATTCCGCCCTTGCTCGGCAGGGAAAAATTGTGCTATCCCCCCCGTTTCCGGAGCAACGGAGCACGCCCCAACCGCCTGGAAAAACCACAGGGAAAACGGATGCACATCGACTTCACACCCGAGCAAGCAGCGCTGCGCCAGGAAATCCGCAGCTATTACAAAAAACTTTTTACCCCCGAGCTTCGCAAAGCACTGGATCACGAATATGTGGAGATGGGCGGCCCGGTGTGGCGCCAAATCGTGCGCCAGATGGGGCAAGACGGTTGGCTCGGCATCGGTTGGCCCAAGGAATACGGCGGACAAAATCGCACGCCGCTCGAACAATTTATTTTCTGGGATGAGACCTATCGCGCCCGCGCACCGCTGCCGGTGATCAGCGTGAATACGATCGGCCCGACGCTGATGCAGTTCGGGACCGACACACAAAAGCGTGAGTTGCTTCCGAAGATTCTCAAGGGCGAGATTTCGTTTGCGATCGGTTACACCGAGCCGCAGTCGGGTACGGATCTCGCGACACTCAGCACGCGCGCCGAACTCGACGGTGACGAATGGGTGATCAACGGCAGCAAGGTGTTCACGACGCATGCGCACGACGCGGATTACATCTGGCTCGCCGCACGCACCGATCCGAACGAGAAGCGACACAAAGGCATTTCGATGTTCTTGGTGCCGACGACGTCGAAAGGGTTTTCGTGCACGCCGATCTACACCGTCGGATACGAGCGCACGAATGCGACGTACTACGAAAACGTGCGCATCCCGAAAGAGAATTTGATTGGCGGGCTCAATCAAGGTTGGTCCCTGATGACGTCACAGCTCAACCACGAACGCATCACACTTGCGTGTCCGGGACGCGCCGATTTTTTGCTCGAACAAGTCTGGGCCTATGCGGCGAAAACCAAAGGTTCCGACGGACGAATCATCCTCGAAGAACCGTGGGTGCAAATCAAACTTGCCGAACTCTACGCGAAGCTTGAAGCGCTCAAAGTGCTTAACTGGCGTTCGGCGTGGAGTCTCACGAATCACACGCCGCAGATGGCGGAAGCTTCGGCGGTGAAAGTGTTTGGGACGGAGTTCTTCGTCGACTGCTACAAGACGCTGCTCGAAATCGTGGGCTGTGCGGGCCTGATCAAAGAGGGCGAGCCGGGTGCGATCTTCGGCGGCTTCCTCGAGCATGCGTACCGCGGTGCGACGACGCTCACGTTCGGCGGTGGTGTCAACGAAGTTCAACGCGACATCATTGCGATGGCCGGTCTTTTGTTGCCGCGCGCGCGGCGTTAAAGCCTTCGAGGAGAATATGACCAGAGAAGAATTCGAAGCGAAGTTGAAAGAGTTTGCAGGCAAGCCGATTGGTGCATCGATCGTCGGACGCGACGCGGTGAACGAGCCGATGATTCGCCAGTGGTGCGATGCGATGGGCGACACGAATCCGATTTATTGGGATCCGAATTTTGCGAAGACGACCCTACACGGAAGTTTGGTCGCGCCACCGACGATGCTCCAAGGCTGGACGCTCGACGGAATCAAGATGGCGCTCCCCGACGATTCGAAGGGCGATCTGCAAAAGCAGTTGCATACCTTCTTCAACGAGAACGGTTACGACGCGGTGCTCGGCACAAACTGCGATCAGGAATACGATCGCTATTTGAAGCCCGGCGATCAGGTGAAGGCGACCACGGTCATCGAAGCGATCTCGGAACAAAAGGCGACTGCCGTCGGAACGGGTTATTTCATCACCACGAAGACGACGTTCACGGATCAAAACGATCAACGCATCGGCACGATGACGTTCCGCGTTTTGAAGTACAAAGCCGCGAACAAACCCAAGCCGGTGAGCGAGGGTGCGACCACGCAATCCGCAGCGCCCAAGCGCATTCGTCCCGTGCTCGGTCACGACAACGCATGGTGGTGGGAAGGCGTCAGCGCGAAGAAACTTTTGATTCAGAAGTGCAGTCACTGCAAAGTGTTGCGCCATCCGCCGCGCCCGATGTGTCCGCATTGCCAGTCGCTCAAGTGGGAATCGATCGAAGCGTCGGGTAAAGCCACGGTGCATTCGTTCGTTGTGATTCATCATCCGGTGATCCCGCCGTTCGATTATCCGCTTGTCGTCGGTGTGTTGGATCTCGAAGAAGGCACGCGCTTCGTGTCAAACATTCTCTGTGATCCGAAAGAAGTGTATGTCGGCATGAAGGTCGAACTTGTGTTCGAGCAGGTTGAAGAAGACATGATCCTGCCGCTGTTTCGGCCGGTGAAGGGGTAGGCGCGCATGGATTTTCAATTCAGCGAAGAACAGACCATGCTGCGCACGCTCGCACGCGAGATTCTCGAAGCCGAAGTGACCGTCGAGCGCATGAAGGAAATCGAAAAGACTCCGGATTGGTTCGATCGCAAGCTCTGGGAAAAACTCGCGCAGGCCAATCTGCTCGGCGTGCCGGTGCCGGAAGCGCAAGGCGGCATGGGATATGGACTTACCGAAGTTTGTGTACTCCTTGAAGAGCTCGGACGCGTGCTGGCTCCGGTGCCGTCGGTGGCGACGCTCGTCGGTGGTGCGCTTTCGATTGCGCGTTTTGGTTCTGAGGCGCTGCAAAAGAAATATCTCGACGGTGTGGCTTCGGGCGAGACGCTGCTCACGGCGGCGCTCGAAGATGCAGGTTCGAGCGATCCCATGCATCCGGCGACCAAAGCCGTGAAGAGCGGTGCGGGCAGCGCGAGTGGTATGAGCTGGAAGCTCGATGGCGTGAAATGCAATGTTGCGGCGGCGCATCTCGCGAAACGAATTTTGGTTCCGGCGCAGACCGATGCAGGCATCGGTATTTT